>CALXEU010000022.1 GCA_944387395.1 uncultured Clostridia bacterium
TTCTTTGATTATTTTACTTCCATTGCTATCATATACATTTTCATCTTTGTAATTTCCCCAACTTTTAGAATCCGAATCTACTGCACTCTCACTTAATACTGTCGACTTTAACCAATTCATCGTCTCATCCCACTGTGTTCCCCATATCATTGTGGTTAATACACTTTTATTTCCACTTGGCTTTAGATTTCTACATGCTTTATATAAATAATACCATCCTCCATCATTATCATGCTTTGGTGTTACATCATACGCTGTTAATACTTTTCCTGAAATTAATGTAGGTTTTTCTACTGTTCCTGTTAACTCATATCTTCCTATATAAAATCCTTGGTATGTATATATACTATCATGCATTGCTTTATAATCTTCTACAAAATCTTTAGCCATATCTTGTGGAGATTGATAACTTAAATCTATTATTTGATAATATTGACTATCTATATCATATCCTGACAATAATTCTGGCTCTCTTATTCCTGATGTATTTCCTGGTGTTGTAACTGAAAGGTCATCTCCATTTCTTACTCTTAATTTACTATAATATGGTGTTGTAACTGAGGTTCCAGCTAGTGTTGCTTGTCCATTTGTAAACATTCTATCTGGATCTTGCACTGGCACCCATACCCACTCATTTCTACTTTCATCTTGGATTACTAATCCATTATTATACTGTGGCCCTCCTTCTGCATCCCATTTTGCATTTTCTGTATTTACCGCTTTATATCCTTGGGGTATTACTGGGTTATTATATGTTGGATATTCTCCATTTATTGTACTATTTTTACTTGCTATTTGTCCTTCTCCTACTTCTTCTATTCCGCTTAACCATTTGTCTATCTCATATGACATACTATTAAACAATTTTTCTTCATCTTCCATTGCTTGGTTTGTTTTTTGCGCTGCCTCCTGTGCTTTTGTTATTAGTCCATTTGGTCCTAATACTAGATTAATACTCACTCCTGCAAGTATTAGTAAAATAACTATTGTAACAACAAGAGCAATAAGCGTGATACCTTTATTTTTATGCATTAATTTCTCTTTTAGTTTCTTCATAATTTAGTCATTCCTTCCTTTTTCATTTGATTTTATGTATTCATATTAGCATAAGCAAAAAATATTTGCAAGCGTTTTTAGGTGCATATTTGTTTTATTTTTTAATATAAAATATCTTGCATAGGAGGTTGCAAATATGAATAAATTAAAGATACCAGAAAATCATAGCGGAGTTAGTAAAACTCTAAGATTACCAGAAAATATAGTAGAAGATATACAAAATCTTGCTAATCTCAAAAACTTATCTTTAAATAAAGTTGTAATTTCTTTATTAGAATTTAGCTTAAATAATTTAGATGAAAAAGATAAAGCGGAATTAAAGAAATTGCAAAAATAATTTTCACTTCAGGTAGGCTTAGTAGTCTATCTTTTTAATTATTTATATTTTGCGACATTTTTATTATTTTATGAATTTATATTATTTTGTTCATCTATTCAATAATTATTCTGCTTTTGTTTGTGTTTATAAAATATTTAATAAAAAATAAACTCAAATTATTAAAATATTTTTAATAATTCCAGTTTATTATATTAATTATATTTAATTTGTCTTAAATACTACATACTTACTCTTTCTTTCATAACATTTGTAAGTTCTTCTAATTCCTTAATAGCTTCTTCTTCTGAATTAGCCTTAACTCCCATATAGAATTTTATTTTTGGTTCTGTTCCTGAAGGTCTTACGCAACACCAAGCATCATTATCAAGTGCATAATATAAAACATTAGAATTTGGAAGTCCTGTTGTTGATTCTTCTCCTGTAATCATATTTTTTACAAAATCTTTTTTATAATCTCTATACTCTATTACTTTGTATTTTCCTAAAGTGTTAGGTATATTATTTCTCATTTTTTCCATCATATTTTTAATTTCTTCTGCACCTTGAGCACCTTCTCTAACTATTGAAACTTGACTTTCTTTATAGTATCCATATTTTTTGTATATATTTTGCATTTGATCCCATAAAGTATATCCTTGTTTTTTATAATAAGCTGCTGCTTCACAAAGTGCCATTACTGCAGATATTCCGTCTTTGTCTCTTGCATAAGTTCCAATTAGGCAACCATAGCTTTCCTCAAAGCCAAACATATATTCATTTGATTTATTTTGTTCAAATAATTTTATTTGTTCTCCTATATATTTAAATCCTGTTAATACTTCTATAAGTTTCAAATCATATTCTTTTGCTATTGCATCTGCTAAGTTAGAAGATACAATTGTTTTTATTAATGCACCATTTGATGGTATCTTTCCTTGGACTTTCTTTTGAGATAATTCATATTCTGCAATAAGAAGTGCAGACATATTTCCAGTAAATGTATGGTATTCACCTGTTTTTGAGTCTTTTGAAAATACTCCTAATCTATCAGCATCTGGGTCATTTGCTAAAACAACATCTGCGTTAACTTTTTTTGCAAGTTCCAATGCTAGCTTAAATGCCTTTGGATCTTCTGGGTTTGGATAACTTACAGTTGGAAAATCTCCATCTGGTTTTTCTTGTTCTGGAACAACATATACATGTGTAAATCCAAGTTCTTTTAATATTCTTTGAACAGGCATGTTTCCAGCTCCATGTAGTGGTGTATAAACTATATTAAGATTATCTTGAACTTCTTTTATTGTCTCTTTATTTAAAACATGATCTTTTAATGTTTGTATGTAAGCATCATCAATTTCCTTACCAATAACATTATATAATCCTTTTTCTATAGCTTCTTCCTTTGATATTGTTTTAATCTCAGAAAAGTCTTTTATATTATTTACTTCTGTTATTATTCCCTTGTCGTGAGGAGGAACAATTTGAGCTCCGTCTTCCCAGTATACTTTATAGCCATTATATTTTGGTGGATTATGGCTGGCAGTAATCATTATACCTGCTCCGCATCCTAAATATCTTACTGCAAATGACAATTCTGGAACTGGTCTTAAGCTTTCAAATTTGTATGTTTTTATTCCATTTGCATTTAAGCATAACGCTGTATATTCGCTAAATTCTTTAGACATATGTCTTGAGTCATATGAAATTGCAACTCCTTTTTCTTGCATTCCATTTTTTATTATATAATTTGCTAGTCCTTGTGTTGCTTTTGTAACCGTGTATTTATTCATACGATTACTTCCATTACCAATTACTCCTCTTAATCCTGCAGTTCCAAACTCTAGATCTTTATAAAATCTATCTTGTATTTCTTCATTATTTCCCTCAATACTTCTTAATTCTTCTTTTGTTTCTTCATCAATAGCTGTATCATTTAGCCATGATTTGTATTTTTCTAAATATTCCATAATTCCTCCATTCGAGTATTAAAACTACTCTAAATTATTTTTATGCATTATTTATATACTATTTTGTTAAAAACTTCAATATATAAATAAACATAGAGACAGATTTTGTTTTTGAATCTGTCCCTATTTATATTAGATGTTGTGATATGCTTTATATAGTGCTCTTGCTGTTTCTGGGCTATCTACTCCCTCAGCATTTTTTACAGGAGCAAATTCTTCTTCTCTTTTTACTCTTAGAATTGCCATATCATCTAATGACTCAAATGCATCAAATAAGAATG
>CALXEU010000023.1 GCA_944387395.1 uncultured Clostridia bacterium
AAAACAGCCTTGGATATATTAAAATTAAAGCCATATAATACCGGAGATAAATTTAAAATCTGTACCCAGTGTAATCTTATTTTTAGTGAAAATAGTATAATCAAAATTAAGAATATTTTAATAAGATGTAAAAACTATATTAATAATTTGTTGATATATTAAACTTACAGAGAAACAGCAAAGAAAAAACGTAGATTTATGCCTTAGAAAGGAATGTGAGTAGGGTATGAACAAAAGTAGTAAGTTTAATGAGATTTTTAAAGTTTTTATAATCTTTATGATAGGAAGTATTCTTGGCTATGTTGTGGAAATGATAGTAGCTTTAGTTCAAAATGGACATTTCGTCTCAAGACAAGGTCTTTTATATGGACCATTCACACCGGTTTATGGAGTAGGAATACTTGTATACTATATTTTCTTTAAAATTGTAAAAAACAGAAATAAGAAAATCGTGTTTGTTTCATCTATGATTTTAGGAGGAATCACAGAATATCTTTGCTCATATATTCAAGAAAAAGCATTTGGAACAGTATCTTGGGATTACTCTAATTGGTTATTTAATATAAATGGAAGAACAACATTAATACATTGCACATATTGGGGATTTGCTGGACTTCTCTATGTATCATATATAGAGCCATTAATACCTAAAATAGAGGAAGCTGTAAGAAATCACAAAATAAAAATAATGGCAACAAGTGTGGCGATTTTTATGGTGTTTAATGTTGCAATATCATCTATGGCAGCAATTAGGCAAAAAGAAAGACAAGAAAATATTGCAGCAAATAGTAAGATAGATGTATTTTTAGATAATGCTTATCCAGATGAATATATGGACGAAGTATTTGAAAATCAAAAACGTGTGAAATAGAAAATTAAAACAATTATCTGGGGTTATAAGTTGGCAAAAAAATTTAGAAAAACACTTGAAATAGAAATGCTAATAAGGTAAAATAGGAATGTACTAAGAGGATAGGACAAAGATTAAGAACAAATAGACTAACGTAAAAATATAGAAAACAGAGATAGTAAACAATAAAAAATAAGAGGAGATATGCACAAATGAAAGAAACGAAAATCTTCAAAACCGTTGGAGTTGTAAGAGAGAGAGAGAGAGAGAGAGCATAATTTAGAAAAATTAAGCTTTATTTGTGATGCACAAAATAAAGTAGAAATAAAAAATGAATATGAGTATATGGATAAAACAGATTATTTTGCAATATTTAAGTTGACAGTTACAAAGCAACTAATATTGCAGGATAGTCTGTTTTATTGACCTCTTGAAAAGAAAAATATAAATTTCAGGAGGTAAGAAAATGTTAATAAAATTAAGAAAAGATAGTATAGAAAAATCAGAAAAAGACAATGGAATAACATTAGTTGCATTAGTAATAACAGTTATAATAATCATAATTCTAGCAACAGTAACACTGAATTTCACATTTCGGAGAAAAAGGAATAATAACGAAAGCAAATCAAGCAAAATATATGACACAATTTTCGGTGTTTCAAGAAGAATTAGGATTATATAAGGCGAATAAACAATTATCAGAAGAAGGATTTAGTGCAGAAAGCATAACAGCAGGAGATGAGAATTTAAGCTATGTAACAGATGAGGGAGTAGTAACAGAAGGAACAATATATGATGTAATACCAAGCTTAAAAGGAAGTAGCCTTGAAGGAAAAATGGAGATAATAAAAGGGGAGTTATTAATAAATTCACAAGACATGACAGAAATAAAAGTAGCACAGAGTATGGGAATAGAAGTAAACCCATACATAATAATAGATGGAGAACTAAAATCAGATGGAGCAAACCTAGCATTAATGGATAGTTCTGGAACATTAACAATACCGGACGGAGTAACAAAGATAGGAAACGGAGCATTTGCGAACTTAAGTGGATTAAAAACAATAATAATACCAGGAACGGTAAAAGAAATAGGCACAAATGCATTTACAAATAATGCAGATTTAACAAGAGTGGTATTACAAGAAGGAATAGAGATAATAGGGATCGCAGCATTTAAAGAATGTGATAATTTAACAACAATAGAGTTGCCAGAGAGCTTGACAAGTATAGGAAATAGGGCGTTTGAAGAATGCAGTAAATTGAATAATATAGTTATTCCATCACAGATAACAATAATAAGAGAAGAAACATTTTATAATTGTCAAAATTTATCTAATATAAAATTACCAGAGAATTTGCAAAGTATAAATAGAAATGCATTTCTAACGTGTACTAGATTAGATAATATATACATATCAAAAAATGTAAATAACATAGATAATAGCTCATTTTCACGTTGTGAAAATTTGACCAATATAGAAATAGCAGAAGGAAACACAAAATATAGCTATAGCAAAGAAAATGGAATGTTAGTGGATCTAGAGAATAACAATATATTATTTATATCTGGAGAAGTATTAAAAAATTTAACAACTTTTAATATACCAGAAGGAATAACAAATTTTGGTACAAACATAAATACTTATAAAAACATAACAAAAATTATAATCCCTAAAAGTTTAACAACAATATCTTCAGCAGCTATATTTCCATCGTCAATATCAAGTATAGAAATAACCGATGGAAATACAAATTTTGTAGTAGAAAATGAATGTTTATATAATAAAGACAAAACAGAATTAATAATTTGTTATACAAAAGGAAGCGAGGCAACGTTAGCTGAATCTCTAATAACAATAAAATCAAGAGCATTTCGACAAGCAGTGAATCTTGAAAATATAGATTTCGATAAAAATATAACAACAATAGAGGGAGAAGCTTTTAACTTTTTAAATGATAAATTGCAAAACGTATATATAGGAGCAGGAGTAACGAACATAGATCCTATCTTCAAGTACAATACCTATGGAACAGTAACAGTAGATGAGGCAAACTCGAACTATAGTAGCGAAAACAATGAAATATATAATAAAGATAAAACAGAGCTGATAGGAATATATCATGACATACAAGGAAGTTACACTGTGCGAAATAGTGTAATAAAAATAGGAGATAAAGCATTTCATGCAAAAGAGAAAATGACAGAAGTAATATTACCAGAAGGACTAAAAGAAATAGGAGCTTCATTTCAATTTTGCAAAGGATTAACAGAAATATTTATACCAAACAGTGTGGGGAAAATAGCTTCAGATGCATTTAAAGAGTCAACAAATTTAATGCACATACGCATAGATAAAGAGCCAAATAGTATAGAAGGAGCACCATGGGGAGCAATAAGTTGGGACAGAGCAGTAGAATGGCTACGACCAGCAGAATAAAATAGATAAATGGATTAAATTAAAAAGGAGAACTGAGGATATAGAATAATTTGTGTAAAGTTTAAAAATAAACCTTCTTATGAAAAAAGGAGAA
>CALXEU010000024.1 GCA_944387395.1 uncultured Clostridia bacterium
AATATTATTTATATGCCTTGTTATACCTGTTCTATCAATTTTAAATAATTTTGTTAAAGAATCAATATTAAGCCAAACATTTTCATTTTGTAAAATGACTTCAACATTAACATTATTTTCTTCATCCGTATAAAATACAATATTATTTTCATTTCCAATTAAATTATCATCAATTGTATTATTATTCAAATAAAATTCCTCCTTTTATTGAAATTTTTAATAGTTAAAATCATCTCATTTTTTGTTACATATTATCAAACTTTTGTTCTTTTGTCAATTAGTTTACATCCAATTATTAGAAATTTTTTTAAAAAATAAGTATTAGCATTTATACTCGCTAATACTTAAAAATCACCTCTAAAAACACAAATTATATCTATCTTCTATTACAATTTTTTATATATTCAACTGTATGTATTCAGTCATGACATTATATACCTTGTCCGTTTCACTGTCAATGTCTTTTAATTTTTAAAAAAATGTTTGCAAAACTGACAGTATAGTGTTATAATCTTATTAGAAAGGAGCTAAATTCATGACTTTTGGAAATATATTAAAAAAAATTAGACAAGACAATAATATGACGCAAGATGAACTTGCAAAAAGAATAGATACTTCCCGTTCTAATATTGCAAATTATGAAAACGGAAAAAATATGCCATCTGTTGATATATTAGAAAAAATAGCAAAGTTGTTTGACTGTACTATAGACTACCTACTCGGCAAGTCAGACATACATAATCCAGAGGAAATACAAAAGGTTCAATTTGCAAATGCAGGTGGATTAGATACAAAAGGATTAGATGAAGAAGATTTAGAAGAATTACAAAGGCAAATAAATTATATTAAGAAAATGAAAGGAAAAAAGTAACATGGCAAAATTAGACAAAAAAGAAGTTATTAATAATAAAAATGAAGCAATTAATAAAATAAATGAATATTTAGATAATTGTATTATTCAAGATGACAAACATTTAAAAAAAGCAAATCTTCTTTCATTTTGGTTAAAGGATTTCTTTAAATATATAGAACAAGAAGAGACATTTGATAGTTCTTATTTAAAAGAATATTCTCGAGGAGATATTATTAAAGTAAATCTCGGCTTTAATGTGGGTAATGAAGAAGGAGGTTTACATTATTGTGTAGTATTAGATAAGAAAAATAATAAAGTGTATTCAACTTTGACTGTTATTCCATTGTCTTCTTTAAAAGAAAATTCTAAGCCAAATAAATCTTCTATATTTTTAGGTGAAGAAATATATGAAAGTTTATTTAATAAGTGTAGAAAACTAATAGAAGATGGTCATAATGAAATAAAGATAATTAAACAAGGAATAGAATATTTACAAAATTTGCCAGAAGATACAGAAGAAAGTCAAATAATAAAGAATTATAGAATTAATAATTTAAAAAAGAAGCTCAGAAATAATCAAAACAATTTACAATTAATTCTTAAAATTGATCAGGAATTATCTCAAATGAAAAAAGGTACTATAGCATTAATAAATCAGATTACTACTATAAGTAAACAACGTATATATAATCCTAAAAAAGATTTAGATATTCTTTCTGGAATAAAATTATCTGATGAAAAAATGAAGTTAATAGATGAAAAAATAAAAAAGTTTTATATAAATTAGTATATTTTTCTTGACTACGAGCATAATATTTAGTATAATGTATTTAGAATACGTTGCTGTGTAATACTTGTGTATTATGTACAGCGCTTTAAAGAATACATTAAAAGGCTTCGTAACAATACGAAGTCTTTTATTTTTGTTATAATGAGGTAAATTGTTGTGGAAATATTAGATTTAGAAAACATAGCTAATCGTGAAAAAATTTACATTACAAATTTTAAAATGAGAAAAATTAAAGCTAGAATAATTAAATATGACAATACTTATATTTTTATGGACTATTCAAATATTAAAACTTACACAGAAGAAAAATGTTTATTAGCAGAAGAATTAAATGTAGAGCCAAATATAGTTGAATTTGCATACAAATATTATACCAATAATAATCAACTAAAGACAAATGCTTTTGATAGCATTTAATTTTTTAATATTTTATACAAACAGAAGTTTTGTATAGCAAGAAAAACTAATTTTGAAATAAACGGAAAGTAATATTATAGAATAACTAAAACCATTGGAAATAGAGCTGATGGTACTCCAATTTGAAAACAATTTTATGGATTTGGAATTAACGAGGCAAATCAAAAAGCTAAAGAATATATATAAAATTTTAAAATGGGATTGACTGATAATAACCAGTTATTTACTATTAATATTTTATTGCCTAAATGGTTATTTGAAGTGAAAAAATGAAATTAAAGCCAGTTCTTTCGAATCTTACGAATCTACATATAGAATATCTTATTGCTGATTTAGCAATAAAAGATTTAAAGAGTCTAAAAATACAAGAGTTTTACAATAAATTGTTGAAAGATAATATTTCTCCTAATAATATTAAAAAAGTGCATAAATTATTAAGACAATTCTTTAGTTTTGCAGAACTTGAAGGATATATAATTAAAAATCCTGCTATTAATATAGCATTACCCAAAATAAAGAAAACAGTAAATAATATTATTACAGAAAGAAAAACTAAGTTTCAATATTTTAATGAAGAAGAAATAAAAGAATTATTAAATCTATTCAAGAATACTAGATATGAAAATATTATTATTTTTGCTTTAGGAACAGGCATGAGAAAAGGAGAGATTTTTGTTTTACAATGGGCTGATTTAGACTTTGACAATAAAGAAATTCATGTAGTCCATAATTTAAGTCATATTGCTGAGATAGACGAAAAAGGAATCTGTTAAAATTACAGAAATATACTTAGATGTATTACCTAAGAATAAAATAGATACAGTTAATAAGCTTAATGATTTACTAAAGTGTTAATAGTGTGTTAAATAAGAAAATAGCAAGGTGCTACAATCTCCGTAATCCTTGCTATTACTATATATTATTCAATTATGTCAGCAACAACACCTGAACCTACTGTTCTTCCACCTTCACGAATAGCGAATCTTAAACCTTTCTCTATAGCTATTGGTGTGATAAGTTCGATTGTCATGTTTACGTTATCTCCTGGCATAACCATTTCTGTTCCAGCTTCTAGTTCAATAACACCTGTTACGTCTGTTGTTCTGAAGTAGAATTGTGGTCTATATCCATTAAAGAATGGTGTATGACGTCCACCTTCGTCCTTTGTTAGAACGTATACTTGTGCTTTGAATTTTGTGTGTGGATGTATTGATCCTGGTTTTGCAAGAACTTGACCTCTTTCAACGTCTGTTCTTTGAACACCTCTTAATAATACACCGATATTGTCTCCAGCTTCAGCTTGGTCTAGTAATTTTCTGAACATTTCTACACCTGTAACAACTGTTTTAGAAGATGGTTTGATTCCAACGATTTCAACTTCGTCTTGAAGTTTTACTTGTCCTCTTTCTACTCTTCCTGTAACAACTGTTCCACGACCTGTTATAGTCATAACATCCTCAATTGGCATTAAGAATGGTTGATCAACTGGTCTTTCTGGTGTTGGAATGTAGCTGTCTACTGCATCCATTAATTCTTTCATGCATTGATATTCTGGAGCGTTTGGATCTGTTGATGTACTTTCTAGTACTTTTAATGATGATCCTTTAACGATTGGAATTTCGTCTCCAGGGAAGTCGTAGCTTGATAGTAAGTCTCTTACTTCCATTTCTACTAATTCTAATAATTCTGGATCGTCAACCATATCGCATTTATTTAAGTATACAACGATATATTTAACTCCAACTTGTCTTGCAAGTAGTATATGCTCTCTTGTTTGAGGCATTGGTCCATCAGCTGCAGATACAACAAGTATTGCACCATCCATTTGTGCAGCACCTGTGATCATGTTCTTTACGTAGTCTGCGTGTCCTGGGCAGTCAACGTGTGCATAGTGTCTGTTAGCTGTTTCATATTCAACGTGAGCTGTGTTAATTGTGATTCCTCTTGCTTTTTCTTCTGGAGCACCATCGATTTGATCGTATGCTTCAAATTTTGCTTGTCCTAACAAGCTTAAGTATTTAGTTATAGCTGCTGTTGTTGTTGTTTTGCCATGGTCAACGTGTCCGATTGTTCCGATGTTAACGTGTGGCTTTGTTCTTACAAATTTTTCCTTTGCCATTTGTAAATCCTCCTTATTTTTTATTTTTTTGATATTAATAACATTATTATATTATTTGCTATTTGATTTTATAATATTTTTTAATCTTTTGCAATAGTTTTGCCTCAATTATTCTGATTTTTTAGCTCTAGAAGCAACTATTTGCTCAAATATTGATTTTGGAACTTCTTCGTAATGGCTTGGTTCCATTGAGTATGTTCCTCTTCCTTGTGTTTTTGAACGTAAGTCTGTTGCATATCCAAACATTTCTGATAGTGGTATATATCCTCTTATTATTTGGTTTCCGCTTCTAGCTTCCATTCCTTCCATTCTACCACGTCTTGCATTTATGTCTCCAATAACATCTCCCATGTATTCTTCTGGAACTGTTATTTCAACTTTCATTATTGGTTCTAGTATAACAGATTTTGCTTGTTTACATCCTTCTTTGAATGCCATTGATGCAGCAATTTTGAATGCCATTTCTGAAGAGTCAACTTCGTGGTATGATCCATCTACTAAAGTTGCCTTAAAGTCTATAACTGGGTAACCAGCTAAAATACCACTCATTGCAGCTTCTCTTAATCCTTCTTCAGTTGGTTTTATAAATTCTTTTGGTACTGCACCACCAACAATTTTACTTTCAAATTGAACACCTGATCCTGGCTCTAATGGTTCCATTTCAAACCATACATCACCATATTGTCCATGTCCACCTGATTGACGTACGAATTTACCTTGTACTTTTACTTTGTTTCTAATTGTTTCCTTGTAAGATACTTGTGGTTTTCCTACATTACATTCAACCTTGAACTCTCTCTTTAATCTGTCTACAATTATATCTAGGTGTAATTCTCCCATACCTGCAATAATTGTTTGTCCAGATTCTTGGTCTGTCCATGTTTTGAATGTTGGGTCTTCTTCAGCAAGTTTTGCTAAAGCTATTCCCATTTTTTCTCCATTTGCCTTATCTTTTGGCTCTATAGCTATATCGATAACTGGCTCTGGGAATTCCATTGACTCTAGTATAACTGGGTGATCTGGATCACAAAGTGTATCTCCAGTAGATACTTCTTTTAATCCTACAGCTGCTGCTATATCTCCAGCATAAACTTTTTCTATATCTTGTCTATGATTTGCATGCATTAATAGAATTCTACCTATTCTATCTTTCTTTCCTTTAGTAGCATTTAGAATTGTTGTACCTGTTGTACATGTTCCCGAATATACTCTAAAGAAGCATAATTTTCCAACGAATGGGTCTGTCATTATTTTAAATGCAAGTGCTGCAAATGGTGCTTTATCATCTGTTGCACTTTCTACTTCATTTCCTGCTTCATCTATACCTTTTATAGCTGGTATATCAAGTGGAGATGGCATGTAGTCAACAATTGCATTTAATAGTTCTTGAACACCTTTGTTTTTGTATGATGAACCACATGTTACAGGAACTAATGTGTTTGCTATTGTTCCTTTTCTTAATCCTGCTTTGATTTCTGCTTCTGTAAGCTCTTCTCCGTCAAGATATTTCATCATTAACTCATCATCTTGTTCAGCTGCAGCTTCAATCATTTCTGATCTATACTTTTCTGCATCTGCTTTCATATCTTCTGGTATATCACATTCTTCAATTTCTTTTCCTAAATCATCTTTATGAATGAATGCTCTCATTTTTATTAAATCTACTATACCTTTGAAGTTGTCTTCTGCTCCAATTGGCAATTGTACTGGAACTGGATTAGCTCCCAATCTTGATTTTATTTGTTCAACACATCCATAAAAATCTGCACCTGTAATGTCCATTTTATTTACATATGCCATTCTTGGTACATGATATTTATCTGCTTGTCTCCAAACTGTTTCAGATTGTGGTTGAACTCCACCTTTTGCAGCTAAAACTAGAACTGATCCATCTAATACTCTTAGAGATCTTTCAACTTCTACAGTAAAGTCAACGTGTCCAGGAGTATCTATTATGTTTATTCTATTTCCTAACCATTGGCATGTTGTTGCTGCTGAAGTAATTGTAATACCTCTTTCTTGCTCTTGAACCATCCAGTCCATAGTTGCAGCACCATCATGAACTTCTCCTATTTTATGTGTTTTCCCTGTATAGAAAAGTATTCTCTCAGTTGTAGTTGTTTTTCCTGCATCTATGTGAGCCATTATTCCTATATTTCTTGTTTTCTCTAAAGGAAATTCTCTTCCGTCTCCGGCCATATTTTTTCTTCCTTTCTATATATATTATTTTGTTTTATTACAAATTCTTAAAAGATTGTAGTAGGTTAATCTTATAATAAATATTTTATTTATAAGGATTAATCTATCTACAGTTTTTCTTTTATTTAAAATTTTAGAATTTGTAGTGTGCAAAAGCTTTGTTTGCTTCAGCCATTTTATGCATATCTTCTTTCTTTTTGAAAGCTCCACCGTTTCCAGCTACTGCATCCATTATTTCTGCTGCTAGTTTTTCTGACATTGTTTTTTCATGTCTGTTTCTAGCATAGATTACTAACCATCTTAGTCCTAATGTTTGTCTTCTTTCTGGTCTTATTTCTAATGGTACTTGATATGTTGCACCACCAATTCTTCTAGCTTTTACTTCTAGAACTGGCATTACATTGTTAAGTGCTTCTTCAAATACTTCTAGTGGATTTTTTTGCTCTTTTTCTTTTATGATGTCGAATGCATCATATACTATTGTTTGAGCAACTGTTTTCTTGCCATCTAACATTACATTGTTGATTAATTTTGTAACAACTTTGCTATTGTATATTGGATCTGGTAATACATCTCTTTTTGCTATAAATCCTTTTCTTGGCACTATTCTTCACTCCTTTTCTTTTTGGAATTTATATTCCTAAATTTTCGTAGACATTTATAAAAATGTCTAAAGTTACTCTAAAAAGCTTAATACTATTATTCTCAAGCTTTTTCGTTTAGTGCTATATATCTTAAATTTAAGTAACCTTAAATTAGTAAGTTATATGCACTATTTAATCTAAGCTATTTTTATTTCTTTGGACGTTTTGCTCCATACTTAGATCTTCCTTGCATTCTGTCTTTAACACCTGCTGTATCTAAGGTTCCTCTTATAATGTGATATCTAACACCTGGAAGGTCTTTTACTCTTCCTCCTCTTATTAGAACAACACTGTGTTCTTGTAAGTTGTGTCCGATTCCTGGAATATAAGATGTTACTTCATATCCGTTAGATAACTTAACTCTGGCAACTTTTCTTAATGCTGAGTTTGGTTTCTTAGGTGTAACTGTTTTAACTACTGTACATACACCTCTTTTTTGTGGAGCTCTTTTATTTGTTGTTTTTTTCTTCATAGAGTTATATCCATGTTGTAGAGCTGGTGATGTTGATTTTGTAGTTGTTGATTTTCTTCCTTTTCTTACTAATTGATTAATTGTTGGCACTTAAATTTCACCTCCTGAATTTTATTATTGCTAGTTTTATAATTTGTATAATCTAGCTTTTATATTTTATCACGCAATTGCCTTAAAGTCAATGAAAATTTGGTATTTTTCTAAAATTTGCTATTTATGCAAGTTTATAATATAATCTCTACCATAGTATTAAATTTTTAGGAGGTAATTGTATGGAAGAAAGAATTGTAAAGACATTTACGGCGTGGAGACATTTTAAAGGAACAACGGCTTTTGTAATTACAGTAGCCCAGCATAGTGAAACTGATGAAAAATTGGTTATTTATTATTGTATGGATAACAATGAAAAAACAAATCATAAAGATGGAATTTATGCAAGACCGTTAGATATGTTTTTGTCTGAAGTGGATCATAAGAAGTACCCAGAGGTAACTCAGAAATATCGTTTTGAGGAGATTGTGGATTAGTTTATGAACAATTTTAATTTAAAAAAGCTTTCAAAGCAATTTGAAAGCTGAGAGTTTTATTATTTGGTGCGAACAATGGGACTCGAACCCATATGCCATAAGGCACACGCTTCTGAGACGTGTTTGTCTACCAATTCCAACATGTTCGCATATTTAATATATAAACATTATAAATAAATTTATCTGTTTTTTCAAGACAATAAATAAAAAAGCAAGCATTATATAAATGTTTACTTTTTTATTTCTTATATTATTTTCTTAATCTTAATGTATTTATAATAACAGTAAGACTACTTATGACCATAGCAAAACTTGCAATCATTGGGTTAATATGTATTCCGACTGGATTTAATATTCCCATCGCTATTGGTATCATTAAAAAATTATAGAAAAAAGCCCAAAATAAATTTTGCTTAATTATTTTAATCGTCTTTTTGCTAATTTGAATTAATTTTATAATGCTGTTTAAATCATTTTTAGTTAAAATAATATCCGATGAATCCCTTGCAATATCTGTTCCACTTTTTATACTTACACCAATATCTGCTGTTGCAAGTGCAGGGCTATCATTTATTCCGTCTCCACACATCAGAACATAGGAATCTTTTAATTTTAATTGCTTAATTATATTTGCTTTTTCTGATGGTAACACATCTGATATAACTTTAGATACTCCTATATCTTTTGCAATTTTTTCTGCCGTTTGTTTATTATCTCCTGTTAACATTATTGTTTCTATACCATCTTTGTTTAGCTTTTCAATTACTTTTTGCACATTTTCCCTTACAATGTCATTTACTCCAATAAGGGCAATTATCTTTTCATCTTGGATAACATATACTATACTATTTCCTTCTTTAGATAATTCCGCTTCATCTTCAGTATGAGTGTTTTTTATATTGTATTTATCTACAATTTTTGAATTTCCTATAACAAATTTGCTATCGTTTATTTTTCCTACTATACCATATCCTGCAATATTTTCAAAATCATCGACTTCTAATTTTTCTAATTTATTGTCTTTTAAATAATCTGTAAACGCTCTTGATATTGGGTGAGAAGATTTATTTTCAATACTTCCTACTATTTGTAAAATTTCATCATCCTCTAGGTTACTATAATTATAAGTTTTAGCAATTTTTAACGTACCATAAGTTAAAGTTCCAGTTTTATCAAAAACAACAGTATTAACCTTTTGAGCATTTTCTAATATTTCACTCTTCTTTACTAAGATTCCATTTCCCATGCATTTTCCTTCTGATACTACAATAGCAAGTGGTGTTGCCAGACCTAAACTACAAGGGCATGCTACTACCAATATTGTTACAAAAGTTATTAATGCAGTCGAGAATCCTAAGCCTAGTATTAAATATATAATAAAAGTAATGATTGCAATACTAATAACAAAAGGTACGAAGTAACCTGAAACTTTGTCTGCTATTTTTGATATTGGTGCTTTTGTATTAGTTGCTTCAATAACTAATTTTATTATTTCTGATATAGTAGAGTCTCTTCCTATTCTTTCTGCACTATATTCTAAATATCCATCATAATTAAAACTCCCTGCAATTACTTTCTCTCCAGCTTTTTTACTTACAGGTCTACTTTCTCCTGTTATAAATGATTCATCCAAATGAGCATTACCATTTAAAATGGTACCATCAACTGCTATTTTTTCTCCTGGTTTTGATATTAATATATCTCCTTTTTTTATTTCATCTATTGTTGCAATTTTTTCTACATTGCCAATTTTTATAGTTGCTTGCTCTGGTGTTATTTTAACCAGTTTTTGTATTGCTTCTTTTGTTTTATTTTTACTCATTCCCTCTAAATATCTGCCTAGTTTTATAAAGTAAATTACCATTGATGATGCTTCAAAGTATAAATGATGTATCGCCATGTTATCTCCATTTATAACTAATAACATATTATAGAAGCTATATAAAAAACTACTTAATACTCCAATTCCAACTAACGTATCCATATTTGGTGTTTTATGAATTAAGTTTTTATAACCATTTTTTAAAATATCAAAACCATATATTATAAAAATAATAGCAAATATGAATAAACATAATGTATAATTTATAGGGTTCAATTTCATATCTAATATTGGTATTGAAGGCAAATTTATCATACTTCCCATTGATATATACATTAATATAACAGCAAGTATTGAATATACAATTAATATATTTCTTTTTTTCTTATCTTCTTCTTCTAATTTTATTTCTTTAAATTCTCCTAAGCTTTTAAAACCTGCTTGCTTAACAAAATCTTCGATATTTTCTACACTAAGTACTTCTTCATCATATACAACTGTCGCATTTGCCATTATTAGATTTACAAAAGCATTTTCTATTCCTTTTTGTTTATTTAAATATTTTTCAAGTCCATTAGAACACGCACTACAGGTCATTCCGTCTATAGATAAGATTATTTTCTTCATTCTTAATCTTCCTTTACAGTAAATCCTAAATCTTCAATTTTTTCTTTTATAATCTCTTCTTTTATTTTTTCATTTATCTTTAATTTAACAATTCCTTTTTTGTAATTTGCTATAACACTCTCAATTCCATCTAAAGTTTTAAGAGCATTTTGAACTCTATTCTCACAGCCTCCGCAAACCATTCCTTCAACTTTAATTACTAATTCCTTCATTAAAAATTAATTCCTTTCCTAATATAAATTTACTATCTCCCTCTTAATGATTATGGTGGTGATGGTGATGTTCCTCTATGTTTATAGTTTGAATATTACATTCTTCCTCATCACATTTTTCATTTTCTCTTTCTATTTCTATTGTAGTATGGGCTATTTGATTTTCCCTTAACATTTCTTTTATTTTTTTCTTTACTTCATGAATATCTTGTTCATTTGTTACAATATGCATTGTAGCATAATTTGTACTTCCATCTATACTCCATAAATGTAAGTGGTGTACTCCAATTACTCCTGTTATTTCACAAATATGATGCTTTAAATCTTCAATTGAAATATTCGTTGGAGTTTTTTCTAGAACCAAATCTATTATTTCTTTAAAGTTCTTTAATGCATTTATCAATATAAAGCTAGAAACTCCCATAGACATTAATGCATCTATTAATGAAATATCTGTAAATTTCATAATTA
>CALXEU010000025.1 GCA_944387395.1 uncultured Clostridia bacterium
TATCTAAAAGGTTAAAGAAATTGCAACTTGGGAAATATGCAAATGATATAATGTCATATAAAGAAATGATAGATCTTAACCTAAATGAAACTAAAAAAATAAAAAATGAAATATCGAAAAGAGAGTCCAATTTCAAAATTCTTTATTCTAAAAAAGTTGAAGAAATAATATCAGAAGAAGAATTTATTTCTAAGTACAATAAATATAAAACAGAAATTTTGGAATTAAAGAAAAAATTAGATAGGTTAGAAAATAATAAAATAAGACACAGTTCCAAAAGTGAGCTTAATAAGCTTGTTATAGAGTTTTCTAAAACAAAAAATTTTGACAATTATATTATAAAAAAATTGGTAGAAAAAATTGAAATTGGAAAGGGGGGCGAAGTTAAAATTACTTTGAAGGTGTAAGAAAAACACCTAATATTTTTAATAAAAAAGGTTGCACAATATTACCTTACTCAGAGCAAAAAGCAAGAGCTACTTATGAAAAGCTAATAGACTTATGTGCAGACGATAAAGATGTTGTGGATGTATTAAGATATCTAAGACAAAGAGAAATAGTACACTTCCAGAGATTTGGTGAAGCACTAAGAAATGTACAAGATAAAATGGCGGAGAAAAAGTTTTACATGAATAATCAAAAATGTAATATGAACAATTGTTGCAGAAACAATGAAAGTGATAATGATTAAAAACTAAAATAGAAAAGTATGTTAAAATTAATTTTTGGCATACTTTATTTTTTTATTGTTTATTAGAAAAAAATATTAAGTCATTTATCTTTAATATACTATAAATTCTTATAGAATGATGTTTCACATCATCGAAACATACACAAAATAAAAAATATACAATAATAAAAAGTATTGAAAAAATTCTTATGATTTGATATTATAGAGTATAGTAAAATAAAGTATAGGAGGGTACTTATGAAGAAAACGATAATTATTATAGCCATAATAATAGTAATATTATTAGGAGTGGCTTTAGGAGTTGGATTATATATAGTAGGAGCGGCACAAGAAAATTTAGAAAGCCAAATTAGCAATATTGTTAAAAATACACAAGAAAATACAAATAATGTAGAGGATAATAATTTTAATCTTAATGAATTAATTGTTAATATTGAGGAACCACAAAATAATGTTACAGAAAATAATGATGGAAGTAAAAGCTATACTATTGGAAAAATTACTTTCTCGTATGGAAATGAGTGGACACTATCTGGTTTTGAATTAGCAGAACAAAAATATGATGCACTAAAAAACGAAGACGAAGACTTAATATTAATATGCTTGGGGGAAAATGAACTAGATACAGAATCAGACTATACTCAAGAAGATGTAAGACAAGATTTCTATGATTCGATGAATTCAGTATATGAAGGACTATCAATCAAAGGAAATGGCTCATTTGAATTAATTAAAGAGAATATATATTTTGCATATTTCGAGACAAATCAAGAGTCATTATATGTTAAATCTTATATTATATTAAATGCTCAAGAAAACGAATATTGTATATGTATGGCAATATCTCAAACTCCATTTACTACATCTCAGACAGAAAAAATTGAAACTATTATAAATACTGTACAATTTTAGAAAAATAAAATCTTGTATAATGTATGATAATATATGAATAAAAAAATATATTTTGTATATGAAAATCAAATCATATAAAGATTTAATAAGGGGAAAAAAATGAAAAATAAAAAAAAAGCAATAAAGATAATAATAACAATAGTAATATTAACAATACTAATATCAATAATCGCAACATTCGGTATAGGAGGATATTTTGTAAAATATGCAATAGCAAGAGACGGAAATGGTGGAGATAGAGAAGTTAAAGAGCAAATTACAGAAGTACAAACTGATGAAAACTCACAAGACATAATAAAAACAAATCGTCAAGAAGCGGATAAAAATGCAAAAGAGTGGGCAGAAAATGCAAATAAAAAAAGTGTTGAAATAAAAGCAACAGATGGAATAACTTTAAGAGGAACGCAGTATTTAACAAATTATAATAGTGACAAATGGGTAATAGTATTACATGGTTATAGATCAACACCAGATTCAGTTCTAACAATAGGAAAAAACTTTGCAAGTAACGATTTTAATGTATTAATTCCAAGTATGAGAGCGTGTAGCCAAAGCGATGGAGAATACATTGGAATGGGATGGCTTGATAAAGACGATTTAAAAGAATGGATTAAACTAATAATAAGTGAAAATGAAAATGCACAAATAGTACTACATGGTTCATCAATGGGGGCAGCAACAGTATTAATGGCATCAGGGGATGAACTACCTAATAACGTAAAATGCATTATTTCAGATAGTAGTTATACCTCAGTATGGGATATATTTGCATCTGAGGCAAAAGCAAGATTTGGATTACCAGAATTTCCTGCATTAAATATGTTCCAAATTGTTGCAAAAATAAAAGCAGGTTACGACATAAAAAAAGCATCAGCAACAGAACAAGTGAAAAAAAGCATAACGCCAACGCTATTTATACACGGTGCAGCTGATGATTTTGTACCACTATATATGTGTGATGTATTATATGAAAATGCAAATTGCATAAAAGACAAATTAATAATAGCTGGAGCTGGGCATACAGAAGCAAAATATAAGGAGCAAGAAAACTACTATAATAAAGTATTTGAATTTGTTAATATGTATATATAAAAAAGAGGCTGTGGAAGAAATTCCAACAGCCTTAAATAATTTAATATTATTTTGGTTCTATACATTTATTAAGAAGTTCCTCAAGATAAGAAGTATCTACTATAGATTTTATACAAGCATCTAAAAGATCTTTAGAATTTGCATTTTTTAAATTAAAAACAAAATTATTTTTAAGTAGTAATTGTCTTAAGAATTCACGAGTTGTTCTACCATTACCCTCGCGAAAAGGATGAAGAACATTAAGTTCAGCCCAATAATATGCAATTCTTGATGAAATTTGAGGCCTATCTAAACCTTCTAAATAATTCTCTTTTTTTAAATTATTTAATAGTCTAACAAGCTCGTCTTCTATATATTCCCATTGTGCAAACTGAAAAAAGTCTTTTGCAATATTTTCATTTCTAAAAAGTCCTGCAAAATTATAAATATCTTCAAATAAAAATTTATGAATTGATACAAAATGATTTAAATCAAAATTACCAGTAATTCCTTTTTTTTCGAGAGCCATAAGCTTTATAGCTACTATACTTTTTTCGTATTTACTAAGAACTACTGGATTTTTTATATTTAATTTATTTACTAATGTATGTGTATTAGGATAGCAATAAACTGAATTTCTTGCTTCATACATATATTTACCCTCCAAACCAAAATAAAAAGAAGAAATTAGAAAATCATCTTTCTAACTTCATTTAATGCATCTTCTATTGTAATTTTATTATCTGCAAAATCGTTTAGAATTGCAATATCATTTGGAGTTAAAATTTGATTTTCCATTTCCATAGAAGTTTTTATATTATCTATAACTCTTAATTTTTCTAATTCAGGTATCATGTTTAATATAATTCCTTTCTAAAATTTAATTTTAAAAGTCACTACTCTTTTATTATACCACAAAATGCCCAAAAATACAAGTACTTTTAGGTAATGTGTTCCCTAAAAGTACTTAAAACTAATCTAAATTATTTAATATATTTGGTAACATTTGTTTCTTTCTAGAAACAACATTATCAAGCATTGCAGTGTTGTTATTTAATGTAACACCAAAAGCTTTTTCAACAGTATTTGCCTTGTTTCCAATTGCAATTATCTTTGAATTAGCATTTAAAATATCTGTTGCAGCAAACATATAGAAATCTAGATTTTTTTCCTTAATTTCTTTTTGAATAGCATCTTCTAGTTCACTCTGTCTGCTAAATACAGAATCTAAGTCAACTGCATTTACTTGAGATATTTCGAATCTTGCATTTTTATCGCTAAATTCTTTAGAATCTATGTTTATAACTTGATATGGAGTAAATTCGCTAATGTCTGTTCCAGCCTTAAGCATTTCTTTACCATAAACATCTACATCTACATCAGCAATTTTTGCTAATTTTTCAGCAATTTTTTTGTCTTCATCAGTACATGTAGGTGATTTGAATAATAATGTATCTGATATTATTGCACTAAGCATTAATCCAGCCATAGGTTTGCTTATTTCAACATCGTTTTGTTTATATAGTTTATATAAAATAGAAGCTGTACATCCAAGTGGTTCTGCTATGTAGAATAGAGGCTCTTTTGTCTCAAATTTTATTTTATGATGGTCTACAACCATTTTTATATTTGATTTTTCTACACCATTTACACTTTGTGCAAATTCATTATGGTCAACTAACATAACATCACAATTTTCATCAACTTCATTTAAAGTTTGAGGCTCCTCAACTTCAAATGTTTTTAAAGCGTATGCTGTTTCTTTATTTACATTTCCTAGTTTATAGGCAGTTGCATTTTTGCCTAATGCTGTTTGTAAATTTGCAAGTACAATAGATGATGCAATAGTGTCAGTATCTGGTTTTTGATGACCAAAAACAAATATTTTATTTTCCATTACTAAATCTCTCCTTTAAATTTCATAAATAATATAACGATACATAAGTGTATTATGTACCTGACTTCTTTATTATAGCATATTTTCGACAATAGGTCAATAAATACAAATAAATTTACATAAAATGAAAACAAATTTATAAAAAAATAAAATTTTTTAAGTATAAAATAAAAAAAACAAATAATGTCTTGTAAATTTAAAAATATATTGGTATACTATATATAGAATAAATTAAATTTATTTTTAAAATATAAACAAATGGAGGTTTATTATGGAAAACGAAGAAAATGTAAAAGAAGAGATAGTAATTGCAGGACAAGAAGACGCAAGCAAAATAAGAATAGCAGATGATGTTGTTGCTATAATTGCAGGAAAAGCAGTATCAGAAGCACCAGGAGTTTATGCAATGGCAGGAGGATTCGCAGGTGGAATCCAAGAAGTATTAAGCGGAAAGAAAAATTTATCAAAAGGAATTAAAGTAGAAGTTGGCGAAAAAGAAACAAAAATAGATGTAAACATAATTGTAGAATATGGAGCTAGAATTCCAGATGTTGCTTTCGACATTCAAAATAGAGTAAAAACAGCTGTAGAAGGAATGACAGGACTAAAAGTAGTTGCTGTAAATGTACATGTTCAAGGGGTAAATACAGAAACAGCTGAAGAAAAAGAAGACAGAAACGAAGAGGAAAATAAGGAAGTAAATCAATAAATACAATTTTAGGCACGTCCTGAAAAAACGTGCCTAAAAAATTGAAAAAATAAAATTGGCAATATATAGAAATATTGCTAAACTTATAGAAAGGAACATAAATAAAAATGAAACTACTAGATAGAATTATATTAGGAGTATTTTCTGTACTAATGCTATTAATATCAATATTTTCTTGTCTTGTCATATTTGGTTGGCTAGATGCAACTGTATTATTCTTATTTCTTACAAAATTATTAGAAACTCAAACTGCATGCAATGCTATTATAGGAATAAATATATTTATTATAATACTTGCAATTAAAACAATATTTTTTGAATCTACAGCAAAAGAAGAAATAAATGAAAATACAGATGGAATATTATTACAAAATGAAGATGGAAAATTACTAATTACAAAAGAAACACTAAAAAACATGGTTGATTCACAAGTACAAGGATTTGAAGGAGTTAAAAGTTCTCAAACAAAAATAATATTAGACAAAAATAATGATTTATCTATAATATTAACTATAGATGTAACAGAAAATGTAGTTATAAAAGAACTAAGTAATAATATACAAATAAAAGTAAAAGATACAATAAAAAAATCTATAGATGTGGATGTTAAAAGCTTAGATATAAAAATAAGAAATATTATAAGTTTGGAAGAAACAAAAGAATAAATAAACAATTAGAACTGTGGAAAGGAAGAAAAATATGAATGAGATAAAAGAATTCTTATCAAAATATTCTGGTGCAATAATAGGAATTATAATAGCAATAATAATATTATGCACACGTTTATACGAGCTAATAATATGGATAATCTTTATTTGTTTAGGAATATATTTAGGAAATTATGTTCAACACAACAAAGAATTAGTAAAAGACAAATTAAAAAAATTCATAGACAGAATTTAAAAGGGGAAGTTAAATGGAAGAAATGACAAGACGAGAACTTGCATTTTGTTATATTTATAGTCAAGAAATACAAAAACAAAATAGCAAAGAACAAGCAGAATTATTTTTAGATAGTCTAGAAATAGAATCAAAAAAAGATAGAGAATATGTAATAAGCGTAGCTGATGGAGTTGTTAAAAACGATGAAACAATAACAGCATTAATAGCCAAAAATCTAAAAAAAGGATGGACAATAGATAGAATTTCCACAACAGATTTGGCTCTATTAAAATTTGCAATTTACGAAATAAACTATATAAAAACTCCATTTAAAATAGTAATAAATGAAGTAGTAAATATGGCAAAAAAATATGGAGAAGACAATTCACAAAGCTTCGTAAATGGAGTTCTAGCAAGCATTGTAGCTGAGGAAAAATAAATATGTAAAATGGAGTTATATTCTAGCTTCATTTTTATTTTAATAAAAATAGGAGAAAAGGTTGAAAAATAATTACAATTTTGACGTTGTCAAAATTTAATTCTTTTCCAACCAGATTTGTGACTTGAAAGGAATGTAGCAAAAATATGGAATACAATCCAATAACTGTAACTGATTTAAATAAATATATAAAAGAAAAATTTGATGGAGATGAAATGCTAGCAAATGTGTTAGTAAAAGGAGAAATATCAAATTTTAAAAGGCATTATACAGGTCATTTATATTTTACTTTAAAAGATGAAAACTCACTAATAAAATGTGTAATGTTTAAATCATATACTACATATCTAAACTTTATACCAAAAGATGGTATGAAAGTAATAATACTAGGAAGTGTTAATGTTTTTGAAAGAGATGGGGTATACCAAATTTATGCAAAAGCAATGAAACAAGACGGTTTAGGAAGCCTTTATGAAGCCTATGAAAAGTTAAAAAGTAAGCTTTCACAGGAAGGATTATTTGACGTAAGCCACAAAAAAAAGATACCATTCATGCCAAAAACAATTGGAGTATTAACATCAAATACAGGTGCAGTAATTAGAGATATAATAAATGTAAGCACTAGAAGAAATCCAAATGTACACATTCGTCTATACCCAGTACCAGTGCAGGGTTCAGGTGCAGCTGAAAAAATAGCAAAAGGTATAGAATTTATGAATGAAAATAAATTTGCTGATGTTTTAATAATAGGCAGAGGAGGAGGATCACTAGAGGATTTATGGCCATTTAACGAAGAAATTGTTGCACGAGCAATATATAATTCGGAAATACCAATAATCTCAGCAGTAGGACATGAAACAGACTTTACCATAGCAGATTTTGTGGCAGATTTAAGAGCTCCAACACCATCGGCAGCAGCTGAACTTGCTGTTGCAAATATTGATGATGTAAAAGAAACTTTGCGTCTATATAACAACAGATATAAAATTGCTCTAAAGAAAAGATTAGAACTAATGCGTTTAAGTTATGAAAAGCAAATAGCAAGGCCAGCATTTAAAAATCCAACACAAAAAATAAATGAACAATATATGTTAATAGATATGAAGGTAAAGGCTATACAGAGTAGTATTCAAAGTAAAATAAGTGAAGAAAAAGCAAAATTTATAAAACAAATTGCAAGATTAGATACATTAAGTCCACTAAAAACTCTAACAAGAGGATATAGTATAGTTACGAATGAAAGTGGAAAAACTATAAGGAAAGTATCGGAAATAAAAACAGGAGAAAATATTAATTTAAGATTAGTTGATGGAGAGAAAAAAGCAAAAGTTTTATAATAATGTATACCAAAATAGAAAGGATAAAAAAATGAAAGAAAAAGAAATAAATTTTGAAGAAGCAATGAAACAATTAGAGAACATTGCAAATGAACTTGAAAAAGGAGATTTAAGTTTAGACGAGTCAGTAAACAAATTTGAAGAAGGTATGAAACTTTCAAAAAAATGTAATGACTTTTTAGAAAAAGCAGAAAAGAAAATTACGATGTTAATTAATAGTGATGGAGAAATTAAAGAAGAAGAATTTAAAATAGAAGAGAACTAATATATAAATTAATATATTAAATGGAGGCAAATGTGGAATTTTATTCAAGTTATAGATATCTAATAGTTCCTTTTTTAACTTTCTTTTGTATACAAACATTTAAAGTATTATGGGAATTAATAAAAACAAAAAAGATAAATTTTAAGAGAATAATGGGTGCTGGAGGAATGCCAAGTTCACATTCTGCTACAACAGTTGCAATTGCTACTATGATAGGAAAAAGCGAAGGAATTTCTTCTCCAATGTTTGCACTTGCGGTAGTATTTGCACTTGTTGTAATGTATGATGCATGTGGTGTAAGAAGACATGCAGGTAAACAGGCAAAAATATTAAACGAAATTATAAATACACCAGGACTTACAACTGTTCAGGTAAATAAGAAATTAGTAGAACTAATAGGACACACGCCATTTCAAGTAATAGTAGGTGCAATAATTGGATTTATTGTAGGAATTATTTTTTAGGAGGAAAAATAAATGAATGATATTGAGATTGCGAGAAATACAAAATTAGAGAATATAGATAAAATTGCATACAATATAGGTATTGAAAAGGACGAAATAGAGCAATATGGAAAATATAAAGCAAAAGTAGATAATACCAAAATAAGAAATAGACTAGAATCCAATAAAGATGGAAAATTAATTCTAGTAACATCTATAAATCCGACACCACTTGGCGAAGGAATAACAACTATGTCAATAGGTCTTGCAGATGGATTATCTAAATTAGGAAAGAAAACAATGCTTGCATTAAGAGAGCCATCATTAGGACCAGTATTTGGAATAAAAGGAGGAGCAACAGGTGGAGGATATTCACAAGTTGCACCAATGGAAGAAATTAATTTACATTTTACAGGTGATATACATGCAATAACATCTGCAAACAACTTATTATCAGCAATCATAGATAATCACATTTATTATGGAAATGAATTAGAATTTGAAAAAGTAACATGGAAAAGATGTTTAGACTTAAACGATAGACAATTAAGAAAAGTTAACACTGGATTATCGGGGGAGTCAAAAATAGTTCCAAGAGAAGATGGATTTGATATATCTGTTGCATCAGAAATAATGGCAATTTTATGCCTATCAGAAGACTTAAAAGATCTAAAAAGAAGAATTGGGAATATAATAGTTGGATATAATAAGCAAAAAAATCCAATAACAGCTAAAGATCTAAAAGCAGATGGAAGCTTAACAGTACTTCTAAAAGATGCATTAAAACCAAATTTAGTACAAACGCTAGAGCACACACCAGCATTAATTCATGGAGGACCATTTGCAAACATAGCTCATGGATGTAATAGTATAATTGCAACTAAAACCGCAATGAAACTTGCAAACTATACAGTAACAGAAGCAGGATTTGGATCAGATTTAGGAGCAGAGAAGTTTTTAGATATAAAATGTAGAAAAGCTAAAATAAAACCTAATGCAGTAGTTATTGTAGCAACAGTAAGAGCACTTAAATATCATGGAGGACAGCCAAAAGAAGAAGTAACAATAGAAAATTTATCTGCTCTACAAAAAGGAATAAAGAATTTAAATAAACATATTGATAATATAAAAAATGAATTTGGATTAAATGTAATTGTTGCAATAAACAAATTTGAAACAGACACAGAAAAAGAAATAAATCTACTAAAATCTGAGATTGAAAAGATAGGAGTAGATCTAAGCCTTGTTGAAAGCTATGCAAAGGGAAGTGAAGGTGCAACAGACTTAGCAAGCAAGATAATAACTTTATGCGAAAAAGAAGAAAATTTTAAATTTGTTTATGAAGAAAATGATAATATTAAAGAGAAAATAGGAAAAGTTACAACTAAAGTTTATGGTGCAGATAATGTAGAATATTCTAAGGAAGCAGAAGAAGAGATAGAAAAAATACAAAAATTAGGATATGGTAAATTACCAGTATGCATAGCAAAAACGCAATATTCATTTTCAGATGATCCAAAGAATTTAGAATGTAATGAACCGTTTATAATACATGTAAACGAAATACAATTAAAAGCAGGAGCTGAATTTATTGTTGCATTAACAGGAAAAGTAATGACGATGCCAGGACTTCCAAAAATTCCAGCAGCGGAGAAAATAGATATTGATGAAGATGGAAATATAGTGGGAATTTTTTAACATAATAAAATAAATGTATAATTTCGCCAATTGCAGAGATAATAATTGCAAGAGGTGGAATTTTTTATATGTTTAATATTAAAAAGAAAATAAGAGAAAATAATTTAGAAAAATCAGATAAAAAAATACAAAATGTAAGATACTTAAATAGAAACAAAGCAATTGCAATAGTATCTATTTTATTAATAATATTTATAATATACAATATTTTTAGAAACAATCAATTATTTGCACTTTCAAAATATGGTTCAAGAGGGCAAGAAGTAATTACGATTCAAACAAAGCTAAAGAGATGGGGATATTATAAAGGAAATATAGATGGAATATATGGAGCTCAAACTCTAGAAGCTGTTAAATATTTTCAAAGAAAAAATGGTTTAGTAGTAGATGGAATCGCTGGAACAAAAACATTGCAAGCAATGGGAATTTTTACTTCTAGCTCATCAGGCTCACAAAGTTCTGGTTCAAATAGTAGTGATTTAAATTTGCTTGCTAAACTGGTATATGGAGAAGCAAGAGGGGAGCCTTACACTGGGCAAGTTGCTGTAGCAGCTGTAGTTTTAAATAGAGTAAAAAGTAGCTCGTTTCCAAATACAATATCAGGTGTAATATACCAATCAGGAGCTTTTACTGCTGTATCTGATGGACAAATAAATTTAACACCAAACCAAACGGCATATAATGCAGCACAAGACGCATTAAATGGATGGGATCCATCTTATGGAGCAATATATTACTTTAATCCAAGTACAGCAACAAATGCATGGATATGGTCAAGACCACATATAATTACAATTGGAAGACACAGATTTTGCAAATAATAAAAAATATTAAGGGTGCACTTCAAGAGTCACCCTTTAATCATGTCATAAATTATCTAATTAAGGCAAATTTAATAATAGAATGTAAATAAATGTAAAATCACGTAGAAAAAATGAGTACGAAATAACTTGCAATAGGCTTGAACTAGGCGTATAATAAACTTGCTTATATTTCTAGCCTAAGGCTAACAAAAATTTTTATTATTTATTATTTTATAAATTTATTTCAAAAAGTTTACGTCTTAAAGTAAATTAAATTCTGAATATAAATTCCAAAAAAATAAACTCCTAGGTTAGCAATGTAAAATTTGTAAGGAAAGGAGCAAAAAATGAAATCAAGAAGAATATTATCTTTAGCAATTGTATTAATTGTTGTAGTACTTTCACTCGGAATTGTATACACAAATGCAAAATATACATCTACAGTAACAGGAAATGTTTCTGCCTCAGTTGCAAAATATGTATTTAACTTAATTGGAACAGATTCATACAATTCTAAGCATACACTAAGTAACTTAGTATTAGCGCAGACTTGCAAGCCAGAGACACTAATAGATGGAAAAATAGCACCTGGTACAAGTGGAAGTTTTGATTTAATTGTAAACTGTGATGGCGCAGAAGTTGGAATTAGATACAACATAACATTTACAAATACAAGTGAAAATGCTAGAGAATTACCAACAAATCTAATGCTAACACTTGATGGACAAGCATGGAATTTTGAAGATGGAATCAGTGGAACAATTGATGCTAATTCAAATCAAAAAGAAATAATCCACACCATTGCTTGGAATTGGGCTTATGAGACAGCAGATGGAGACGAAGCAGATACAATAGATGGTCAAAATTCATTTGACTATACATTTGATATAACAGCTGTTGGAACACAAGTAAACCCTATAGCATTATAGCTTAAATATAAGCAAATAAAGATTCTTCATAAAATACAATAAAATCCCCCCTAATGTTTTATGAAGAATCTAATTTAAAAATTTATATAAGAAATGTATCAAAAAGGAGAACTTATTGAAAAAATATATTTCATGTATTATATCAATATTAATAATTTTATTTTTCATCTACTTTATATTAAATTATAAAATTTATATAGTGGCAACACGGAAGTATGCAACCAACATTTAATATTAATGAGCTTATTTTGGTAAGAAAAAATAATAAAAATACACAATATTTAGTTGGAGATATTATTACATATTATGATAAAGAGATAGATATAGATGTTACTCATAGAATAGTTCAAATAGATGGAGAAAAAATTTATACAAAGGGCGACTATAATAATTCAAGAGACTTAAATCCTGTAACAGAAGAACAAATAGTTGGCAAAGTTATATACAACTCGTATTTTTTAGGATATTTATATGTTAATTATAGATTTATTATAATAGCCCTAATTATAATTGCAATTATAGCTTTTAATATACTTTTAGAAGATACAAGAAGGGAGAAATTAATTCAAAGTGTATAAAAAAATATTTTTTTATCTAATTACTATTATGTCTATAATTATTTTATTTCTTGGACTATCAATTGCTAGATATACAAATACTTATGAACGGTAAATTAAGTTTTTCTGTAGCAAAACCCATTATAAGAACTATAATTGAGGAAGATGTTTTTATTTCTAATTATTATCAAAAACCATTAAATTTTTATATATGTAATTATGATGAAAATGAAAAGATAAGCGAAGTTGCAATGGATTATTTTATAGAGATAATTCCTACACAAATAAATGCACCAATATTCTATAAATTGTATATGGTATGTTCAGATGGAAAAGAAGAATATATAGAAACTGAATATGTTGATAATAAGATTTTAACAAAGAGTCCTATAACCATAAATTGCAATGAGAAAATTACTCAAAAATATAAGATAGATTTTATTTATGATAAAAATTCAAACATTGAATTAGATGAAGATTTTAATATAACAATATTGGTAGACAGTAGTCAGAAAGGTATAGAATGAAGAATAAAACAATTTTTAAAATACATAATACTAAACTGAAATTTTTTATTTCCTTAATTATGACTTTAATGTTAATTAGTAAAACTTATGCAACAAATTATAAATCAGAATATGATTTTTTCATAACGAAAGATAATATTTTGGGCAGTAATGAGCAAAAATTAGAGTTTATTCTTAGTAATTCAGTTAATAAAAAGTCGTTGGTTAATAAAAAAATAGCACCTCGGAACTAATGGTGAGTTTAAAATTAATGTTAATATCTCAGAAAATGTTAGAGCTAAATATCAAATTTATTTCACAGATTTTTCAAAAAAATTACCACAAAATTTAAAATTTTATTATGATAACAAAGAGATTAACTTGGAAAAATTTATAATTATAAATAATAAAGAAGAAACTAATGAATCATATACAATTTTTTGGAATTGGGAGTATGAAGGAGATAGCATTCAAGATACATTAGATTCTAATATTGGAGATTTTTCTTTTAATATTGTACTTACTAGTGAGTATGAAGAAATAATAAAGACACTTCCTAGAAGCGGAGATATTTTAACTAATTATTGAGGAGACAGAGATGAGAAAAATAATAAATATATCATTAATTATTTTATTTATATTGATTATATTTAATAAAACAGAAACTGCTTGTAAATACGTAATTACAATGAGGCAGGATTTAAATGTGAATGTTTCCATAGACAAAATAAAGCCAGAAGTTAATATTGTTGATATAAATGGAAATAAGTTAGATGAAAAGAATAATTATGGAATTGATAATGTTAAGATAAAATATTCAGATGATTTATCTGGAATAGCTTCTGCTATTTATAAACATAATCCATTTGAAGAAAATTTTAGTGAATGTGAAGAAAATAAGCTTTTAAATGATGTAACATTTACACAAGAAGGTTGGTATGAAGTAAAAATTACAGATAAAGCAGGAAATTCTACTATGTATCTCTTTTATATTGGTCCTGCTGTTTGTAGAATTGAAGAAAAATACTTTGCATCTATTACTTCTGCAGTGGAAACAATACCAAGTAATTTAAGTGAAGAAACCGAAATAGTTATGCTTACAAATACAACTGAAAATGTAGAGATAGATAATAATAGAAATGCCTTGTTAAATATAGATAATTATAAAATAATAGGCTCGTTTGTTATAGATGATGGAGCAAAACTTTCTACAGAAAATGGAACAATAAATTCAGTTACGGAAAGATCTGTATTTGAAGTTTTTGGAACCTTAGATATTTTAAATGGAAGTTATGAGTCTGATAATGCAGATATAATAACTGTAAATGGTGGAGTCTGTAATATATTAGATGGAAATATTACATCATCAACAGGAAGTTTTGTATACATAGAAGAAGGAGAAGTAAATATTACTGGTGGAACTTATAGTGAATACAAAGGAGCTAAATCTGCTATTATAAATAAAAATGGAGTATTAAATATAAAAAATATTTTGTTAAGTAGTCCTAGTAGAAACTGTATTAATTCTTATGCAACAACAAATATAGAAGGTGGAACATATATTACAGGAACTTCAGGTCATGGGTTAAATGTTAGTCGTGGAAATACTACTGTAAAAAATGCAACCTTTATTGCAAATACACATGGAAGTTATGGAGCAGGTGTTTGCTCTTATGGAGGAAATGTTATTCTAGAAAATTGTAATGTTTCAAATAAAGGAGATACCACATTTGCAATATCTATACAAGGCGGAGAATGTACAATAATAAATGGAAATTATACTGCTAGTGACAAATGTTTATATGTTGCAGAATGTATAAATAAAAATACTATATTAAATATAAAAGGAGCCACTTTTACAAGTAACGAAACAAAAATCTTAAATGCCAAGTCAGGAATAATAAATCTATACAGTGGGAAAGTAAGCAACAAAGGCATATACACAATAGTTATTAATAAAGAAGGTACATTAAATGCAAATGGAGGTATTATAGAAAATACAGGTGGAGGATTTGCAATTTACAAAGACACTGGAATTGTTACTGTAACAGGTACAACGGTTAATGGAAAGGTAAGGTATTGATGATTATATTAAAAAAAATTGTAAATATACTAGTAATATTGATAGCATTATTAGGATGTTTAATTTGTATAAACAAAACTAGTCAAGAGACTATAAAAATTGTAAAAAAAGAAAATTCAACCGATTGGATTCCGGTTTCAGAGGTTAACATTTCTAATGTTACCAAAAATATTATTGGCTACCTGTCAATACCAAAGTTTAATAAAGAGTATTATACAAATATGCCTATTAAAGAGGGAACAAGTTTAGATGTACTTGCAACTGCAATAGGTCATTTTGAAAATACGCCATATTCAAAAGGTAATGTTTGCATAGTTGCTCATAATTCAGGAACAAATAAAAATGGTGATTATGTAGGATACTTTGATAGAACAGACGAGCTAATATATGGAGATAAAATTATTTATAATAATTTAAAATGTGAATATCAATATAAGGTTATTTCAAATGAAATTATCGAAGAAACAAATTTAGAAGTTCTAAATAACACAGAAGAAAATAGACTTACATTAATAACTTGTGTAAAAGGACAAGAAAATAGAGAATATAGAAGATGTGTTAAATGTATAAAAATATAAATTTGTGAATATTATGTGAAAATTCAAAAAGTGTATTGACAAATTACAAAAAAAGGTATAGATTATTAGCAGTCACAAAGAAAGAGTGCTAATAAAATTAATATTGCAAAACAAATAGCAAAGAACAATAAAATAGCAATATAAAATTTAAGGAGGTAATTTAAAATGTTAAAACCATTAGCAGACAGAGTAGTTTTAAAAATGACTAAGGCAGAGGAAACAACAAAAAGTGGAATAATTCTTTCAGAAGGAAGTAAAGAAAAACCACAAATAGCAGAAGTAATAGCAGTAGGTCCTGGAGGAAATGTAGAGGGCAAAGAAATAAAAATGTATGTTAAAACAGGAGATAAAGTTGTTTTAAGCAAATATGCTGGAACAGAAATAAAATACGAAGGAGAAGATTACATAATAGTAAAACAAAGTGATATTTTGGCAATTGCAGAATAAATACAAGAAGAAAGTAAAGATAGCTAGAAAGCTATAATTTTAGGAGGTAAATTAAAATGGCAAAAGATATTAAATTTGGAGAAGATGCAAGAAAATCTTTGTTAAACGGTGTTAATAAATTAGCAGATACAGTAAAGGTTACACTTGGACCAAAAGGAAGAAATGTTGTATTAGATAAACAATTTGGTGCACCACTTATCACAAACGATGGTGTTACAATAGCAAAGGAAATAGAACTTGCAGATCCATTTGAAAATATGGGAGCAAGACTTGTTAAAGAAGTTTCAACAAAAACAAACGATGTTGCAGGAGATGGAACTACTACAGCAACAGTTTTAGCTCAAAGTATGATAAAAGAAGGAGTTAAAAATGTAGCAGCTGGTGGAGATCCAATGGCAATAAAAAGAGGAATGAGCAAAACTGTAGATGCAGCAGTAGAAGAACTTAAAAAGATAAGTTCAAAGGTTGCTGGAAAAGAGGACATTGCAAGAGTTGCAAGTATATCAGCAAATGATGTTGAAATTGGAAATCTAATTTCAGAAGCTATGGAAAAAGTTTCAAATGATGGAGTTATAACAATAGAAGAATCAAAAACATCAAACACAGAACTTAATGTAGTAGAAGGAATGCAATTTGACAAAGGTTATGTTTCACCATATATGGTAACAGATACAGAAAAAATGGAAGCTGTTGTAGATAATCCATATATATTAATAACAGATAAAAAAATAAGCAACATTCAAGAAATACTACCATTATTAGAAAATTTAATGCAACAATCTGGTAAACTAGTAATTATATGTGATGATGTAGAACAAGAAGCATTATCTACATTAATCTTAAATAAATTAAGAGGAGTTATAAATGTATTAGCAGTTAAAGCACCTGGATATGGAGACAAAAGAAAAGCAATGCTTCAAGATATAGCAATATTAACAGGTGGAGAAGTTATAACATCTGATTTAGGATTAGAATTAAAAGATACACAAATAGAACAACTAGGTCATGCAAAACAAATAAAAGCAGATAAAGAACATACAATAATAGTTGATGGTGCAGGAGATAAACAACAAATAGCAGACAGAATAGGACAATTAAAAGCTCAAATTCAAGAAGAAAAGAGTGAATACGATAAAGAACAATTACAAGAACGTCTTGCAAAGATAGCAGGAGGAGTTGCAGTAATTGGAGTAGGAGCTGCTACAGAAGTTGAAATGAAAGATAAAAAACTAAGAATAGAAGATGCATTATCTGCAACAAGAGCAGCAGTTGAAGAAGGTATAGTTGCAGGTGGAGGAACAGCATTTATAAATATTCTACCAGAAGTAGAGAAATTTGTAGAAAAATTACCTACAGAAGAACAACTTGGTGGAAAAATAATTGTAAATGCTTTACAAGAACCAGTAAAACAAATTGCAATAAATGCAGGACTAGAGCCAGCTGTTATATTAGATAAAGTTAAAGCTTCACCAGTTGGAATTGGTTTTGATGCTGGAAAAGAAGAATATGTAGACAGGAAAAAAGCAGGAATTGTAGATCCAACTAAGGTTTCAAGAAGTGCACTGCAAAATGCAGCATCAGTTGCAGCAATGATCTTAACAACAGAAAGTATAGTAACAGATAAAAAAGAACCAAAAGCTTGTGGCTGTGGAGAACACAATGAACCAGCTGAAATGGGTGGAATGTATTAATAAATAGAAAATCTCGTATGTTTAGTCATACGAGATTTTTGTGATAAAAGACGTTATTAAATAAGCTAGAAGGCATGTTTAGATGTGCAAAATACAATGAAACATTATTGATACAAAATTAGTGAAAAATCAAAATAATATAATAAATTAAAAAAAATGTGAAACAAATTATTAAAAAAATGTAAAAAAAGTTTCACATTTTTAAAATTTATGGTATAATATAAATGTGAAACAAAGTTAAATAAATTAAACAAAAATGTTTCACATTCATAAGGAGGAAAAAATGGAAGAAAAAATTGAAATTATGAATCTTCTTCAAAGTAAACAGGTTCTTGAACGTAAATTACAATCACTTGCATATGGAGCAGTAGAAATAAGAGAAAATAATTCAAATAAATATATATATGTACATTATAGAGAAGATGGAGTAGTTTTAACAAAATATGTTGGAGAATATTCAGATGAATTATATAATTTAGTATTAAATAATAGCATTAAAGCAAAGGAGTTAAAAAAACAAATAAGAGAAATAACGAAAAAGCTAAAACAATTAAATTATACAGAAGAAGAACTATCAGAAAAAGTAGAACAAAATATAGACTTTGCTAAAAGACATTTAGTTGATACAATTTATAAACAAGCTATATTAGAAGGTGTTGCAACTACATTTGCAGATACAGAAAGTATTATTGAAGGTGGAAAAGTAAATAATATGACATC
>CALXEU010000026.1 GCA_944387395.1 uncultured Clostridia bacterium
ATGGATTTATAATATCAGAAAAAGATTTAGAGTTAAGAGGTTCTGGAGATTTTTTTGGTACGGAGCAACATGGTATACCAGAATTTAAAATTGCAAATTTATTTGAAGATATGGGAACTTTAAAAAAGGTTCAAAAAATTGCAATGCAAATAATGGCTGAAGATCCATTGCTTGAAAAGGAAAAAAATGCAAAATTAAATGAATTAATAAAATCAAAATTTAAATCAAGAATAGAAATTTAATTGTAGTAAAAAAGGAAGTAGATAGAAATGTTGCAAATTATAGTAAAATTAATTGGGGTAGTTATTGTATTAATTGGTGTTATTGTTATATATGATGCACGTTTAATTACAAAAAGATATTTCGGATTTGGAGATAAAAATGAGGCAACTACAGGATTAAAAATGTTAGGAACGATAATTTCAACTGTAGGTGGAATGTTAATACTTTTTATTTGTTAAAAACATAGTGAACTTCTTTATTATTCTCTCTATTTAGGATATTTTGAAGTCCGTGTTATTGTTCTTGCACTAATTTTACAAAGTAACCATGAGTGCATCTTTTGGAGCAAAGCAACTTTCTAGTATAGGGAAAACTTGATTTTTCCTATATTAGAATAAATAAGGAAATCTTTAAATTTATTTAAAATGGTAAAAAAAAGGCTGGTGAAGTATAGCTTCACCAGTCTTTTCCCCATTAGACATAGAAAAAGTAGTTTATCTGTGTGGCATAAAATAAATTATTTCCACAATGAAGTCATCTCCATCATCAATGAATAAAGTATTAAATTTGTTCTTTTCGTTTACTAAATAAATCTTCTTCCCTTTTACGTCAAAACACCTTAATATTTCCTTTGTATATAAGTTCCTAATTGTTCCACTACATTTTCCCTTGATTTTAATAATGGCAAACCGGTGCAAGAAACTGCCCGTTTTAAACGTATAGGATCTGTCTTTAAAAAATAAGACAGCTATTCTCATATCTTTGATAGTTAAATATATTGCTACCAAAGCAAAGAGAATAAAAACTGCTAAAATTATTATAAGCATTGTGGTTGTCATTGTTGCCTCCTTAATCACAATTGTGAATGTACGGATTGAGTTAAATGGGGGATAACTCAATACACTAGTGATATTAACATAATACCACAAAATGCATATAAAGTCAAATGGTAAGAAAAATTGTATAATCGAAAGAAGAAAAAAGTATTGACAAAAACGTTTGAAATGATATAGGATTATAATAGTTATACAAAAGAAAATATGTTTATATCAAAAGAGAAGGAATGAGAAAAAATGAAAGAAATCAATACAAATCCTAAATTAGATAAAAATGAAAATGGAGAAATTACTATTTCAATGATATCTATTGTAATAACAATAGCAATATTGATTTTATTAGCAGGTGTAACATTAACTGCATTAGATTTAAATGGAGAAAATGGAATTATTGCTAAAGCTAAAGAATCTAGACTTAAAAGTGATATTGCTGGTGAAAAAGAAAAAATCCAAACTGCAGTCCAAGGAATAATGGGGCTAAGTTATATAGGTAAGGTAGATGAAAACGCACTATATAATGAATTAACTAACATGAAAGAAAATGTTGAAATATCAGTATCAGGAACAATATGTTATGTAACTTTTCTGGACAGTCAAAGAATTTATCTTGTGACAGATAAAGGAGAAGTTTTAAGTGTTGAAGGTACAGGATTTGATGTTGGAAGTATTATGACTCAAAATACTCCATATACTGATCCAGATGGTAATACTGCAATTATACCAGCAGGTTTTTGTTTAGTAAAAGGTTCTGTTAGAATTGCAGATGGACTTGTTATATCTGATGTTGCAAATGATGATATAATGAATTCCAAAGGTGGAAATCAATTTGTATGGATTCCTGCTGATGGAGAAAATATAAAATATGAACAAGATATAACAACAGGAAGAGACTATTCTTATAAATATTATGAATATACAGATTGGAAAGATGATTGTGGAAATGCTGAGAGTGTTTCCAAATATAAAGGATTTTATGTTGCAAGATTTGAAGCAGGAATACCTGAGGGCACTCTATTTACAAACGAAGAAAATGATTTATCTTATATAGTTACAGGAAAAAATATTGGAAATTATACTCCTGTAAGTAAAAAAAATACAAAATCATGGAATTTAATAAATCAAGAAAATGCTAAAACAGTTTCTGAGCGAATGTATAATAATAGTCTCTCTGTAACAAGCAATTTAATTGATAGTTATGCATGGGATACAATAACAAAATGGTTATCTTATTCAGGCTTTAATATAACAAATAGTACAGAATGGGGAAATTTTTTAGATTCGGAATTTTCATATTCTGGAATATGTGCAAAACACAATTATTTTGATAGTAAATGGGAAATTGCAAAACAGTGGGAAGAAACAACGTTAATTAAAAATGGAGAAATGATAGAAATTCCAACAGGTTCGTCAGAGCGAAACTTTTCTAATAATATTTATGATTTTGCTGGGAATATGTGGGAATGGACAACTGAAAATGGAAAACATGGAGGGCCTTCAAGTACATATGGTGTGTTAAGAGGAGGCGGATTCTATACAGAAAGTAATACTACAGCAGTTAGTCAACGTGATGGGCTAAATAGAGATATTTATAGTGCTGCAAATGTAGGATTTAGAGTTGTTCTTTATTTAAAATAAAAATATTTTTTATAAAATTTAGTAATATGTGTAAGATTTTGTTGTAAATCTTACACATATTATGTGAGAAAGGGAAAAATGATAAGATTAAAAAGTATAAAAATTAATGAAGAATTATCTGATGAAAAAGTTTTAGAAAGAGCGTTGCATAAAAATAATTTAAGAAAAGAAGAAATAGTAAGTTGGAATATTTACAAAAAATCTGTTGATGCAAGAAAAAAGCCAGATATTTATTACAATTATGTTTTTGATGTTGAATTAATAGATAAGAAAAAAGAAAATAAATTTGAAAAAGTTGAATATTATAAACTTGAAAATATTCAAGTAAAAAGAAAAAGTGTTCTAAGACCTGTTATTATTGGAGATGGACCAGCAGGATTGTTTTGTGCCATAATTTTAATTGAGAATGGAATTAAACCAATTATAATAGAAAGAGGTAGAAAAGTAGAAGATAGGACTAAAGATGTAAATAAATTTATAGAAACAAGAGAATTTAATAATAATTCTAATGTTCAATTTGGAGAAGGTGGAGCAGGAACTTTTTCTGATGGAAAACTTAATACAGGAAACTCAAGTATATATTCTAGAAAAGTGTTAGAAGAATTTGTCAGATTTGGTGCTCCGAAAGAAATTTTATATGTAGCCAAACCACATTTAGGAACAGATAATTTAGTAAATATTTTAAAAAATATGAGAAATTTTATAATCCAAAATGGTGGAGAAATTAGATTTGAAGAAAAA
>CALXEU010000027.1 GCA_944387395.1 uncultured Clostridia bacterium
ACTACAATAATTCTTTTATCCACACCTATTTGAGGTGCCGCAATTCCTAATCCTGTTCCATACTCTAGTGTTGATTTTAAATCTTCTATAATGTCTATAATATCTTCATTAATATTTTTTATATTAAATTCATCACATTCTTTTTTAAGGATAGGTTCTCCCACTTCTCTTACTTTTAATACCTTACCCATTTTGTCTTACCTCCATATATCACCATATTTATATCACAGATTTACTTTTTCCTCAACAAAATCACTAAAATTCGCATTAAATATATTAAATTTTTGAGCAAAAATAAAGCACCTATCTTACAAGGCACTTTACTCAGGATTCTCTTTAACTTTTAAATTTTATTTTATAAATTTATATGTTCATCAACATACAACCATATAATCTGGTGTGCTGACCATAGATATATAATCTCTGCAATCCACTTACAGCAACTATTATATCAATTTTCAAATTTCATTTTATATGTTTCCACACTCCATATCTAAAACAACCTTAACATTAATTTCAGAATTTTGTACTTTTTCTAGTCCAAATCTACCTCTTTTACGAAACATTATTGTATCTTGAAAGCTAGTAAATTCAAGTATTACTGGTAATTCTTTATCTCTAGCAACGCACAGACTTCCACATGCTTTGTAAATGGAAACATATCAACTGGTTGAACTTCTTTTACGTCATAAAACATCATAAATTTTTGTAAATCAACAACCAATGTCTCTGAATTACAACTAATATACACAATTTTCTTAGGCTTAATTTGTTTTACAGTCTGCAATGCTTTAATATCAAGTCCACTACGTGGAGGATCCACAATAACAACATCTGCCTTATTCCAGACCTTACACAATCTTGGAAGTACATTTTCAACTTTTCCGCTAACAAACTCCACATTTTTTATGTTATTTATTTGAGCATTTTTTCTTGCATCCTTTACGGCATCTGTAACAACTTCTATTCCATAAACCATCTTTGCATGCTTTGAAACACATATTGAAATTGTACCTATTCCTGAATATAAATCATAGACTATTTCTTTTCCATGCAAATCTGCAAGTTCTATTGCCTTGTTATATAATTTCTGTGTTTGAACAGGATTAACCTGATAAAATGATAAAGGTGATATCTTAAACTTGTATCCATTTAAAAAATCTATTATATAGCCATTCCCATACAAATTATAATTTTTATTTCCAAGAATTGCATTTGTGTGTTTCTCATTAATATTTTGCACAATTGTTTTAATATTAGGAAATTTATTCACCAACTCTTTTATTATCTCATCTCTTTTATACATCTTTGCATCAACTGTAACAAAAATAATCATAATTTCATTAGATACTACTCCATATTTTACAATCATATGTCTTAAAAATCCTTTTTGAGTATCTTCATTGTATATACTAATTTTATACTTTTTTATAAGCTCAAACGCGTATTTTGCAACTTCATTAATTACTTCATTTTGTATTATGCAATTTTCAAATGGTACTATCTTATGAGTTCCCTCTTTAAAAAATCCCATTACAGGCTTTTTTTCTTTATCTAATCCCAACGCAAATTTACCTTTATTTCTATAATAGTATGGATTATTCATTCCTATAGTTTCTTTTACTTGTATTTTTCTATCAAGTTTACTAAGCAATTCTTGTACTTTTTTAGTCTTTTTTCTCAATTGTTCCTGATATGTAATTCCATGGTACACACCCCCACCACACTGTTCTTGGAATTTACATTTTTCAATTATTATATCTTCTTTCATAAAAAAATCATTCCTTTTATTTTTATAAGAATTTAAATCTCTACTTTAATACTTCTATTGCACATCTTATTCCATCAATAGCAGCAGTCATTATTCCTCCTGCGTATCCTGCACCTTCACCACATGGATATAAACCAGTAACATTTACAGAATTTAAGTTTTCCTTATTTCTAGTTATTTGAATAGGTGAAGAAGATCTTGTTTCAACTCCGGTTAAAATTACATCTTCATCTGCAAATCCGTGTAGTTTTTTATCTAACTGGATTATTGCTTCTTTCATTGTATCTGAAACAAATTTGGGCAATATTTTATTTAAGTCACATCCTGTTACTCCAGGTTTGTATGTTGGTTTTACTTTTCCAAATTCATTCGTTATTTTTCCATTTAAGAAATCTCCAACCCTTTGTACTGGTGCATTATAATTTTTTCCACCAAGAATAAAAGCCTTTCTTTCCAAATCTTCCTGAAAATACATTCCATCTAATGGAGAATTTTTATAATAATCTTCTACTGTAACATTAACAAGAAGTGCACTGTTCGCATTTTGACCATCTCTTGCAAAATTGCTCATTCCATTTGTAACAATAGAATTTTCTTCTGAACTTGATGCCATAACTTGTCCACCAGGACACATACAAAAAGTGTAACAGGTTCTTCCATTTTTAGCATGATATACTAATTTATAATCAGCTGTTGGTAACTTTAATTTTGAATTATCTCCATACTGTACATTATTTATATCTTTTTGTAAATGCTCTATTCTGACTCCAACTGCAAAGTTTTTAGGCTTAATATCTATTCCTAATTCATTTAATCTTTTAAAAGTATCTCTTGCACTATGACCTATTGCAAGAATTACAGAGTCTGTTTCTATTTTCTTATTGCAATTACCTTCTCTATAAGTAACTGCTTTAATTTTACCAGATACAATTTCAAAATCAATTACTTGACTATTAAACAAAAACTTCCCGCCTTTTGAAATAATGTATTCCCTTATGTTTTTTACAATGTTAACCAAATTATCCGTTCCAATATGTGGTTTAGCATTATACAAAATTTCACTTGGTGCTCCGAAACGAACAAATTCTTCCAATACTTTTCTAGAATATATATTGTTATTTCCTGTATTTAACTTTCCATCAGAAAAAGTACCTGCTCCACCTTCTCCAAATTGTATATTCGAAGATTCGCAAAATTTTCTTGTTTTTATAAATTCTTCAACATCAGAAATTCTTTCTTCTATTTTCTTTCCTCTTTCAATTATTATAGGACTTACGCCATTATCTACTAAAATTAAACCGGCAAACAAGCCCGCAGGTCCTGCTCCTACTATTACTGGATTATATGTACTTTTTCTTGTTACTTCTATCTTGGGCATTTCATATTCTTTAACTTTCTGAAAATTTTTCTCTCTTTCTTTATTTTTAAGAGTAACGTCTATTGCATAATTATAATGAATATCATCTTTTTTTCGTGCATCAACTGACTTTTTATAAATATACCATTTTTCTACTTCTTCTGGTTTTATTTTATTTTTTAATAATGCTTTTTTTAATACTTCATCTTCTGTTAAATCTTCTCTTATTTTTATATCACTTAATCTTATCATATATTCCTCTATTATAATTGATTTTATTTAAATTGGTTTTATTATATATATTATGGAAGTACAACTAAAATACACTCTAGTTATGATTTTTATCTTTCCTCCAACTTCTTCATAATAATCATTATCATTTATTTTTTGTTATATATTTTTGATTTTTATGATTTGGTTTTTCTGGTATAGTCATTTGTAATAATCCTTTTTCTAATAATGGTTTTAAATATAGAACTGTAAAGTTTCTTGCATGTTTATATTCCATATATTCCATTATTTCCTTCTTGCTATGTGGTTCTTTACAAAATTCTAATATATTCATTTCTTGCTCATTTAACTTAATCGGTTCTTGGTCGGTTCTTGGTCGGTCTTTTACTTCATTTTCAAATCCATTATGCATAAATATAGTTGTAATAAAATAATCTCTAGTTTCATTTGTTTCAAACTCTGGTTCTTTTGAGCCATTATTTTTCAATGCTCTTTTTATTTTAGGAATACCTGTATTTCTACCTTCTGTTAATTTTAATTCTTTTA
>CALXEU010000028.1 GCA_944387395.1 uncultured Clostridia bacterium
TTCTGAAGATAATAAATAAGCATTTGAACCAGTTATATATAAATCAACATCTTTATTTATAAATAAACTGTCTACTGTTTTTTCAAATTCATTTACATTTTGAATTTCATCTAAAAATACATAAGTCTTTTTTCCTTTTACCAATTTTGCTTTTATATATTCATATAATTTTTTTCTATCTTGTAATTCTTCATAATCTGCATTTTCAAAATTTATAGATATTATTTGGTCTTCCTCTACACCATTATCTCTTAAATAGTCTTGATATATTTCTAATAATGTTGATTTTCCACATCTTCTAATTCCAGTTATAACTTTTATTATTTGTTGATCTTTGAAATTTTTTAATATAGATAAATAATTATCTCTATTTATTCTTTCCATAAAATCTCCTCCTACCTATAATAATTATACTATTTTTAAATATTATAGTCAAGTTTTTTCAGAATTATGAAAAAACTTCTGATTTTATGTACTTTTTTCAATTTATTAATTTTAAAACTTTTTTATCTTGCATAATATATTACAAAATTATCTGAAACCTGCATTTTTATTAAAAAAATAAAGTATCTAGTGTTATTATACACTTTTGATACTTTATTGTATATTTGGTGACCCCTACGGGAATCGAACCCATGATTCGGCCTTGAGAGGGCCGCGTCTTAACCGCTTGACCAAGGGGCCATTGTTATATTACCTAAATAATATAACATTTTTTTTATTTCTCGTCAAGCCCTATTTTTAATAATAATTCTTTTAATCTCTCATCTTGCTTTGTTAGGTATAAATATCCAATTAGTGCTTCAAATGCAGTTGCATAACTATAAGTCTCTGCTGTTGTATGCTTTGGAAGATGATGGTTTTGTGCATTTCTTCCTCTTCTTACTATATCTTTTTCCTCTTCTGTTAGTTCTTCTTCTAACTTTCCTAAAATTTCTGCCTGTGCTGATGCTTTTACAAATTTTGTTGTTTGCACATGTAACATATGTGGTTTTAATCTTGTTTCATTTATTAGCTTTGTTCGTATATATAACTCATAAATGCAGTCTCCTATGTATGCCCATGTAAGAGGTGACATGGTTCTTACTTCATTTTCGTCTTTTTTTCTTTCTATTAGTTCCATTAATATTACTTTACCCTTTCTAATGTAATTCTTCCAAGCTTTCCTGTTCTAAAATCGTCTAAAATTATTTTTGATACTTTTTCTAAGTCTACTCTATTTCCTCCAAGTATTGCTCCTCTTTTTTCTCCAATGTAATTCATTATTTCAACTATTTTCTCGTTTTCTTCCATTTTTGTATTTTCTAAGATTTTATTTACAACTTCTTCATTTAGAGAATATCTTGTAATTAAATTATTCCTGTATTCTGTAACAAGCAATTTGGTTAAACTATAGGCAATTTCTTCTTCATATAATATGTTATTTTTTATTGTTCCAGTATATGCTAAATTTAATCCTACTCCATCACTTTCTATTTTGGGCCACAATACCCCTGGAGTATCTAGTAATTCTATGTTGTTTGATAATCTAATCCATTGTTTTTGTACTGTTACACCAGGCTTGTTTGCTACTTTCATTGAATTTTTATTTGATATTCTATTTATAATAGAAGATTTTCCTACATTTGGAATACCTATTATCATTGCTCTTGTTATTTTTCCAATTCTTCCTTTTTGAGCCATTTTTTCATTTTCGTTTTTTGTCATTTTTTCTATTTCACAAACAATTTTATTTGCTCCTTCTCCTGTGTTTGCGTTACATAATATTACATTTGCTCCTTCTTTATTAAAGTATGTTATCCACTTTTGACTTTCCTTACTGTCTGCTAGGTCTTCTTTATTTAATATTATTATTTTTTTCTTGTTTTGAATTATTTTATGTACCTGTGGATTTTGGCTTGAAATTGGTATTCTTGCATCTAATATTTCAATAACTATGTCTACTAATTTTAAATCTTCTGCTATTTGTTTCATGGTTTTTGCCATATGTCCTGGGTACCAGTTGATGTTTGTTTTATTTTCATTCATTTATATCATTTCCTTTTTATATTTAATTTATTGTATTTTCATCAATCCATTTTAAAAATTCTTTATTTGCATTTATAATTTCTGTACATGATATCTCACATACTTCATAATCATTTATTTTCTTTATTAATGATTCTATTTTATCAAATAAATATTCTTTTGCACTAAATTCTAATTTATATTCATCATATTTTTCAAACTTATTGTTCCAGTAATATTTTGAATGTATTTCTTATATTTGAATACCTGCAACTAGTTTCTTTTCTAATAAATTATTTATTATCTTATCTGCAATTTCTCTTTTATTGCAAAATGTTCTAACAATTATATATTTATTCATTATTTACTCCTCAATAATATAATTTTTAATTACTTTTAAAACTTCGTCATGCACAACTCCATTACTTATTACTGCACCTTTTATACTTTTGTCATATCTTTGCTCATTGCCAAATAAATCTGTTACTTTTCCACCAGCCTCTTCTACAATAACTTTAACAGCAGCAACATCACAATGCTTGTGTTTTGTACCCGTAAAAATTGCTAAACCATAATCTCCCGTTGCAACCAGACAACTTGCTCTTGCAATACTTCCTATATCATTAAGTCTTGTTTCTTTTCTTAATTCTTCAAATACTTTGCAAACATTGTATTTGGCTTTTGACCACATATCACAATGGCAAACCGTTCTAATATCATCTAAGGTATAGTTATTTACAGATATTTTTTCATTATTTTTATATGCACCTTTTCCTTTTATAGCTGAATATAAACTGTCAGTAAAGGGATCATATACTATTCCAACTGTTGGTATACCGTCAATTACTAATGCTAAAGAAAACACTGCTACAGGTACATGTCTAGCATACATAACAGTACCATCAACTGGATCACATACCCATACAAAATTACTTTTTCCAAATTGTTCTTCTTCTCCATCTATCGCATGATTAGGATATTTATCTTTTACTTTCTCAATTAAATACGAATTAATTTCTGTATCAGCTAATGTTACAATAGTTTTATCCCCTTTATAACTTGTGCCATTATTTTGATTAAAATATTTAATCATTATCTTTCCTGCTTGATATGCAATATTTTTTGCAAATTCTAAATATTCTTCCATAACCAACCTCACTTCTCCTTCATTTTTATAAATGATTTCTTTTTTATCACTTGCAATATTTCTTCCAGTAGATTCATAAATACAAAACAATTATCTAGATTTTGAAACATCCACCATTATAAGTTGTTTTGTACTATATATTTTTTGTAATTTATCATAATATTATTTGTCATTATCAGATATTAATTTCATTAGTAAATCAAAATCACTTTGCAATTCTTTCATTTCTCTTTCACGATAAATATTAAATTCTTTTTCAGCTTTTTTTATGGCTTCTTCATGAGATATTTTGCCATTACCTTCTAATATTTTCTTTCTATTCATTAATATTTGATTATCTAGTTCTTTTACCCAATCTGTCATTTTCATAGTTCTTTGTTCTAAAGCTTGTAGTTCTGCATAATCTAAAAATTGTGATACAAGTAGATTTAATCTTTGTAGTTCTATTTCAGATAAATAATTTTTTGCAATTTTAACATCATCTATTGTAACATAATCTCCCTTAAAATTTGTCATTCCAACATAAGGCTTCTCATTATCTACTCTTTCATATATTAATTCTGCAGCAGTATGTTCGTGCACTGCATAATGTAATTTGTTTTGAACAGTAGCAAAAAATTCTCTCGTCATAGCACTTCTTGGGTCATAATCTATACTTGTTGCATATATATCTGTTACTTGTTGATAAAAATTTCTTTCACTTGAACGAATATCTCTAATTCGTTGCAATAATTCTCTAAAATATCTATTCCCACCTTGTTTTAACCTTTCATCATCCATAGAAAAACCTTTTTGAATATATTCATGCAATCTTTGTGTTGCCCAAATTCTAAATCTAACCCCTACATCTGATTGTACACGATAACCTAACGCAATAATCATATCAAGATTATAATGATCAATATTTCGTTTTACATTACGATTTCCTTCTTTTTGAACTTGCAAGAAATTCTTGCAAGTTAATTCTTTCTTTAATTCTCCGTCGTCATATATATTTGTGATATGTTGTTCTATATTTTGTCTTGTTGTTTTATAAATCTCAGCTATATGATATTTTGTTAACCATATATCTTCATCAACTAATTTTACCTCAACTCTTGTAATTCCATCTTTGTCTTCATAAATCATTAATTCATTATTCAATATAATCCTCTCCTTTGCTTTATGTGTTTTAATTTATATTTTTTTTAATCACGAAAAATGAATAAAAGAAAAACTGATTTATATAGTTTATCTTGCTTTACTCTATATTTTTCAAATTTTGGAATAGGCTTGTCACATGCTATTTCATACAATATTTTATCTGACTCTTTTAATATATCTTTATCATCTGATAATAAAAATCTATCAATTATAGAACTTTATTTTATATTTTTCCCATCAGAAGCAGTTGCCGAGAATTCCTCGGTAACTGAATTGTTATCTAATTCGTTTTCTTTAAATATATTTTTTAAACTTAAATATAATTGTGCTTGGACAATTTTGAGTTTTCTCTTTTCTCCAAAAATTAGATTTATAACCATTCACATCATCTTTCATTACTGTTTCTTCTTCTAATATAGTATCCAAGTAAAAGTTATTTTTTATTGCAGTATTAATCATAGTTGATATCATTACATTTTTTTGTGCTAATTCTATTTTATCCGGCCCTTTAGTTATTATTTCAGAATCTTCTTTGAAATATGACTTATTTAATATTACATTATTTCCATCAATATCTAGACAGAAATAGAATGGATGCGTCCAACTTATAATAAATTCTCCGTATGTATTAAGATATTTATAAACATTTTCAAAAGTTTTTGACAAATCAGAAACATAACCTATACTAAATATGGATATAACATAATCAAAATAATTCTTAATTTCAATATAACTTTCCATTGGTGAAACGTAAAAATTATCTCTGAATTTTGGAAATCTATTTCTAGCTTTTAATATCTGTTCCTCAGAAATATCAATTTCCCAAACTTCCTTTGCACCTCTTTGGTATAAGTATTCTAAAGATTGTCCCGCTCCGCAACCTAAATCTAAAACTTTTGCATCCTTTATATTTTCAAATAATTTAATATCATTTTGGTTTCTTTTAAAGAATGGTCCGTATTCTGGCAAAGAAGTATTTGCAAATTGTTTTTTTGAATTAATTAATTTATTCCATCCAATCTTATTTATATTAATAATTTCTTCTTTTTCCATTTTATTATCTCCTATATAAATTTTATAATCTTTTAATTAAATTATCTATTATTTAACAAACTTATTTTTTAATATTTTCAAATATAGTTTTACATTTGACTATTCTTCACAATTGATGATATTTTAACTGCAATTATTTAATCTATTAATTTAACATACCCAACTTCTTTATTATAGCCCATTTTTTCATAAAATGATTGAGCTATGCTATTATCCGATTTAGCAATTAAAGAAATAAAATCACAGTCATTTTTTTGCAAATTGATATATATACTCAAACATCTGTGTTCCTACTTTTTTTCTTCTATATTGTTCTTTAACTCCAAAATTCCAAACTGTTATAAATGGCTTTAACTGTTCCACAATATCGTAATTAATTATTATAGTTGCAAATCCTACTATTTCTTGATTGAATTTTGCAACTATATTATGGTACGCTGGATTATCAAAAATAGTATCATACACTGAAAATAACTTACTATAGTCTGTAACAGAATTATGATTATTATCATATAAACTTATCGCTTCTTTTAAATCTTCTCTTTTTAATTTTTCTATTATAACTTTCATATTTTATTTTCTCCAAACATCAACTCAACTTTATATTTAATGATTCTAAATACAAAATTTTTCACTTTACTTAAATATCCAATATCTTATTGCACATTACATATTAAATTCTTTTACAAATTGTATAATATCATAATTTACTTTTTGAATTCTATCATTATTCATCAGACCAGAATATGAAAACCACTTATATTTAATTTCATTAATCTCAAATTCATTATAATTCAATTTTGCATCTAATTTAACATTATAAAAATAGAAATATTACCTTGTTTTGCATTATATCACATTTATTCTTTTTTATAAAGTAATTGTTTAAATTTAACTCTTTATTGTTCCTCATAGCCTAACAATTCAATTTTATTAGAAATAAAATTACTATTCGTATCAATTTCTTTTGACAAGTCTGTTGACAAGTATTTTTTATTATCATCAGCAAACACTGTAACCACACTATCATCTATCTCATCTGCAAGTAGTACACTTCCTATCAAATTTGCTCCAGACGAAATTCCTACTCCAATTCCCAATTCTTTAGATATTTTTCTCGACATATTAATTGCATCATCATCATTTATTTGTATAATTTTATCAATCTTATTTATATCTACTAAATCCGGAATAAAATCATCTCCAATACCCTCAATTTTATGCTGTCCTATTGTTTTTCCACCAGATAACATAGGCATTTTATCAGGCTCAATCGCAGTTAAAATCATATTATTATGTTTTTCCTTTAATTTATCTCCTATTCCCATTAAAGTTCCACCTGTACCTACACCGGATACAAAACCTCCTATTTTTCCTTGCAATTGATTTAGTATTTCTTCTCCAGTTGTTTCATATTGAGCTAAATAATTATCATTATTTGCAAATTGGTTGGCGCAAAAACCATTTATTTCTTCAGCCATTTTCTTTGCCTCATTTACACATCTTACAAAACCACCCTCTTCTTTTGAAAATAAAAATATTTTTACACCATAACCTTTCATTAATTCAATTCTTTCTTTACTTGCCCAATCTGGCATAAAAATATATACTGGATGTTTATAATAGCTTCCTAAAGCAGATAGTGCAATACCTGTATTACCACTTGTAGCTTCTACTATGGGCATTTTTTCTTTTAATACTCCTCTTTTTTTTGCATTGTTAATTATGTAAAAAGCAACTCTATCTTTAATACTTCCTGTTAAATTGAAATATTCTAATTTAGTAAATACTCTTTTTTCTTTACCATTGTATCTATAGTTAATCTTTATCATTGGTGTATTTCCTATAATTCCATTCTTTTTTAACATTTTTAATTCCCCCAATAATGAAAAACTATGTGAATTTATAATCTCCACATAGTTTTATAATTTATTATATAATATGTTTTCATATTTTTTTTGTTAATACAATAATTATTCTACACTCTTTAAGCTCTCTATCATATTAATTTTTTTCAATACAAAGTGAATAACTGTATTTACAATAATAGAAAATGTAATAGTTGTAACTGCTGAAATTATATAACTTGAAACACATATATTTCTAGCAAATCTTAGACTATCAATTTCAATGCTTTCAATAATTCCATTTGTTAAAAGAACTCCAAAACCAAGTCCTAAAATTACGCCTATAATTGTAAATATAATATTTTCTTTATTTATATAGTTATCAACTTCTTTATCATAAAATCCTAAAACTTTTAATGTTGCAATCTCTCTTTGTCTTTCTCCTATATTTATATTAGCCAAGTTATATAATACAACAAAAGCAAGCATTGCTGATGTTACAATAAGAACTAAAACAACATAATTCATTGTATTTAACATATCACTTACAGATTCTATTAAGCTAGATATAATTGAAACTGAAGCTACTCCTTCTATATTTAGTAAATTCTCTGAAATTTCTTTTTGCTGTTCCTCACTGATATTTTGTGTATTTACAAAAATCATATTTGTTTTATAAGAACTCATATTTGCTTCATAATATTCCTTCGACATATAAATATAATGTCCTACATAATTTTTTGTAACACCGCTAACTTTTAATTTATATTCTATATCATCACTATCAATTAAAGTAAGTTCGTCTCCTACGTTAATTTCAAATTTATCTGCTAATTTATCTGTAATAATTATTCCATCATTTGACAATTGTAACTTTTGCTCATTTTCTGCATCTATTAAATTAATAACCTTGTCAAAGCCTTCTATTTCTTCTGGTACAAAAATATTTACACTATAACTCATGTTTTCATTAGCAACTTTCCCTGTTGTAGCATATATTTTGCTAAAATCTTCTATGTTCTCATTATTTGATAAATATTCTGTTATTTGCTCTATACCATTTGTATTTGATAATGTAACAGAAGTTTCATATTTAAATATATCTTTGAATTGGAAGTCTGGTATATCTGATACAGAATCTCTTATTCCAAATCCTGCAAGCATAAGTCCTGTACAACCAGCAATTCCTATAATTGTTATAATTGCTCTTTTTTTGTATCTAAATATATTCCTTATTGTAACTTTTTGAGAGAAATTTAATCTTTTCCATATAATTTTTATTCTCTCCATAAATACTCTTTTACCGTTTTTAGGTGGCTTAGGTCTCATTAGAGCTGATGGTGTTTCTTTTAATTCATTATATGCAACTATAAGAGTGGCTCCTCCAATACAAATAAATGAAATTAAAATTCCTACTAATCCTATTGATAACCTATATGTAGTATAAAATTCTGGTATTGTATATATCATTGAATATAATTTCCAAACTATGCTTGGTAATAAGTAAAAACATATAGACATTCCTAGTACACCACCTATTATACATGCACTAAAAGAATATAACATATATTTGGATATGATTTGACCATTTTTATATCCTAAAGCTTTAAGTGTTCCAATTTCTACTCTTTCTTCCTCAATCATTCTTGTAATTGATGTTAAACTTATTAAAACTGCAACTAGATAAAATATTATAGGGAATATTTTAGATATATTTGACATTGTTTCTATTGCATCAAATATATTTGTATATCCTGTATTGTCTAATCTATCTTGTATATACCATTTTGCTTTCTCTATTTTTGCAACTTCTTCTTTTGCTTCATCAATTTTATTTTGTGCTTCATTTAACTTGTCTTCTGCTTCTTTTTTACTATTTTGATATTCTTGTTCATTTTGTTCAAGCTCTGCTTTGGCTTCTTCTATTTCTTCTCTAGCAGATTCTATTTCTTGCATTCCACTTTCTATTTTATTATAAGCAGTTGTTTTATTTGTTGATAATTCGTTCTTTTTAGCTTGTAATTGTTGCTTTGCTGCAGTAAGTTCTGGAGTTTCTTTTCCAATAGCTTTAATACTCTCATTTATTTGATTTTCTGAATCTGTAATTTGTTTTTCTGCTTCTGCAAATTGATTATCTAAATTCTGCTTTTGTGTATTTAAATCTTCCTCCGCACTGTTTAACTCCGCTTCAGAATTGCTAATCTGATTTTTTGCCTCATTTATTTTATCTTCTGCATCTTGTAACTGACTATCCACCTCTGCCTTTTTATCATCATACTCTTTTTGAGCTTCATCTATTTTTTTATTTGCCTCATTTACTAGCTCATCATATCTTGCTTGTTGTCTTTCTTCTTTTATTTGCTCTATTTTTTCAATTACAGGATTTACTAATCCCAAATATTCGTCACTGTTTGTAACAACATCATTTGCTCCAGCAACTTTCACACTTATTTCTGTAAAATAATCTAAATTTAATATACCTTCTTGGCAATAAATATAAAACCCTATTTTTCCATCACCAATTGTTGTTGTTCCTCTTTCACTTGAAATATATATTGGAGATTCTACAATTCCTACAATATTAAATTCCTTAATTGTAAATATAGGATTATTATTTTCGTCTACTTCTTCATTTTGAACTATTATTGTTTTTCCTATATACTTTTCTGAATCTTCTGGATAAGAATATCCTGAATCTAATAAACATTCATTTTCATTTTCTGGCATTCTACCTGATATTAATACAGGTTTATTTATATTCTCATTATATTCTATTACCTTACAGGTACTTTCTTTTTCATTAAAATTTACTATTGTATCTTTTGTTTTTATACCATAAACTTGATCTACTCCTTCAATTGACTTAATTGCATTAATATCTTCGTCCGTTAATCCTAATGTTGAAACAACGCTTATATCATATAAATTACTACTATCAGTATATTTATCTAAACTATCCAGCATATCTGGACTACTTGCAACAAGACCTGAATAAAATCCAACACCCAAAAATGCCATGATAAGTATGGATAAAAATCTTCTACGTGTTTTTGTTATTGTTCTTAAATTATTTTTTATCAATGATTTTTTCATTTAAACAATACCCTTCCTACCATTCTATATCATCTATTGACTTTGTTTTCTCATTTATCTCTATATTATTTACTTTTCCATTTTTACAATGTATTACTTTATCTGCCATTGGTGCTATTGCTCCGTTATGTGTTATTATTATTACTGTCATTTTTTCGTTTTTAGCCATGTTCTGTAATAGTTTTAAAATACTCTTTCCTGTTTTATAATCTAGCGCTCCTGTTGGTTCATCACATAATAATAATTTAGGGTTTTTGGCTATAGCTCTTGCTATTGCCACTCTTTGTTGCTCTCCTCCTGATAATTGTGCTGGAAAATTGTCTTTTCTTTCACTTAGGCCCACTTTATCTAATATATCATTTACATCTAGTGCATCTGAACAAAGTTGAGTTGCAAGTTCTACATTTTCTTTTGCAGTTAAATTTTGTACTAAATTATAAAATTGAAATACAAATCCTATATCATTTCTTCTATACTCTGTTAACTGTTTATTTTTAAGCTTTGTTATTTCTCTTCCATCTACTATTACTTGCCCTGATGTTGCAGAATCCATTCCTCCTAATATGTTGAGTATTGTTGTTTTGCCCGCTCCTGATGGTCCAACAATAACAACTAATTCTCCCTTTTCTACTTCAAAATTTGTATTGTCTAGCGCTCTTATTTTTACTTCTCCCATTTGGTACTCTTTTACTATATCTTTAAATTCAATATAAGACATTTTTTAGACCTCCTTTATATGGTTTTGTTATTATATCATACTTCTGTGAATATTCTGTGTAATTTAAAATAAAACAAATGATTTTTTTATCATTTGTTTTATTTTAGAATTTATTATTTAGTTAACATTTGCTTAATCATCCAAATCTTTTTACTAAATTCTAGTAAATATTCATCCATTAATGCTGATGTTGCATATTGTTTTTCATTATCTGCACTCTCTTTTACTTTTTTAGCGTTTTCTAATAATATATTATAATCATTTAGTATATTTTCAAAGATTTCTTTAGAGAATATTTTTTCGTTATTTGCTTCTTTTATTTGTGTTTTTTCTAGATAATCTTTCATTGTTCCTAAAGGATTACCATTTAAGATTAATATATGCTCTGCTATTTCATCTATTTGTTCATTAACATCATTATACAATTCTTCTAATTGTTTGTGAATAGGAAAGAAATCACTTCCTATCTTTAGTCTATTGATGAATTTTTCTTATAGTTTTCAGACAGATTTTACCATATTAATTTTAAAAAAATTTGTGGAAATCTTCGAAAGGTAAAATAAATAGATTTTTAAGTGAACCCCAAACATTAAATATTTTTGGTTCACCTAAAAAATTTATCTATTCTCTTTAAATTTTTATCGATTAGAAAATTCTTAATATAATTAAGATAATTTTACAAACGATTTTCCATTAAAGTTGATTAAAATGAGATCTATTTAATAGATATTTTTTTACAATATTTGAAATTTCATTTATAAAATTTTTAGGTGATGGACTTGAATTATGAAAAAAATATTGTGACATTACATTTTTTTGTGTATATCTATTCATAGACAATATCAATTTTTCAATTCCCCATTTAATTTGGTTTACAGGTATATTTTCTTCTGTTGCTATCTCTTTATATAAATCTTTGAGAATAAAAGGTTTATATAAAGATTTTTTTATGACTAATTGTAAGTACCTATAAAATTTACTTGAAAAATTAAAATTAAATTTATGTAATATATTATCAATTGTATAATCTATACAATCATCGTTTTCTAATTTTGTATTTTCTATTACATTATATATTAAACTTATATTAAAAGGTTTAATTAAAATTTTGACTACCTTTTTATATTTCATTAGGTTTAGATGATTTATTAGTTTCTTTTTTCCTGAAAATATTATAATATTTATTTTGCAATCAATGTCATTATCTATCATGTTCAGTATTTTAATTCCTTTTATATTAGAAGTATCTAAATCAATTATCAGAAAAAATGGATGTGTAATTTTTATTAATTCTAATGTTTCTTGTATTTCATTTGGTGCCTTTATTACTTCAATACATTTTTTGTTTTTTTCAAAAAAATTTATAATTGAAGTTGTTATAGTTAAATTATCCTCTACAACTAGTAACTTTTTATTCATTTTACATATATTCCTTTTTATTTTTTTACTTATATGACAATTTGTTAAAGAAAAAAGTTTCAAAATTTGTGAAATAACTGAAAAATATTTTCCATCTTTTTCCTCTTTTGTTGAAAAAAATAAAAAAGTTTGTTATTATATTTTTGTATTATTTACACAGGAAGCTAGATGGGATATATTTGAAAGGAGTTTTCAATAATGCAAAAACGTATTTTCTCGCTTGTTTTCGCAATCGTTATTTTTCTTTCGTTCTCGTCAGTTGCATTTGCAGCTGCACCTATGGAGTCGAACACTAGTGTAAGCGTTCCTCTTGCCGGTGAGGAAACTTGGGATTATACGGGTTATATTGCCAATTTTGTTGGCAGTTTTGATATGACTGGACGGAATTTAACTCCAGTCAAAACCATTGTTAACAGATCCGATTTAAACCGTTATCTCACCATTGATGCCGATTTTACCTGTAACTCAGCTTCGATTTTGACAATTCAGATTGTTGAGTATCCTTCTGGTAGAGTTTTGGCTTCAGCAAGCTCTAATGCTACGACAAGCGGGCGTGTTTTTGTCACGGCAGGTCCCGACATCTATGGAAAACAGGTCCAAATTCTTTTTAGAGTAACTGATTCGAATGGTAATTACGATTCAAGTCGTCCTTGTCACATTTCGTATTGGTATAGCTTAAGAGGAATTAACTAAATCCAAATCGATTATAGTTCTATAGCTTTTATTCCCATCTAGTTTCCATGAGACAACTATTATTTTAGTTGTTTGTTAGAGAGGAGGTAATTTGCTTCCTAATACATACTGCTGGTAAATTTTTGCCAGCAGTATGTTATTATTTCTGTCTTTAGAAGATTGATGTATTTTTTGTTTATATTT
>CALXEU010000029.1 GCA_944387395.1 uncultured Clostridia bacterium
TTTGCCTTTTATATCAATATTAAAATCATATGAAAATGGAAAGTATAAAACATATATTGGAAATCCATTTATAAATCAATTGATAAATATAGATGATAGTACCGATGTAAAAAATTGGAAAGATGAAAGTATTAAAGTATTAGAGGGTGGAAAAGAAGCTTTCGATGATAGGAGAATAGTGTATGAATCAAGATAAAATAATAGTAGAATTAAAAAAAGAAAAAAGGGATGATATATTAGAATTTCAATTTAAAAACAAATTAGTAATTAACTTTATTAAATCAGATAATAATGATATAAAAGAAGTTTTTAAAACAATTTTAGAAGAGTTAACAAAAAATATTTTTAGTTTTGAACTAAAAATTGATGAAAATTATGATGTAGAATTATATAAAGAGGTTGCAACAACATATATTGCTGAATTAAATGATGAGATAGAGCAACTAGTAAATTCTGAAGAATGGAAGGAAATATATAAATAAAAGAGTACCTCAAAATGGCAAAATAACAAATTATTATTTGCCATTTTAGATTATATCAAAAAAGATTTTTTAGAAATTTGAAAAAACTTTTAAAAATCCAATTGTGCCACTTTTTTATAATTTTGTGGCACATTTTTTACATCTGTGCTATATTTTTATTATTTTATAGCACAGATGTAAAATAACAATTCATTAAAACATCCCATCACTAGTTGAGAACCATCAACAAAACCATTTCTATAATACTTCTCATTCCAATAGCACAGATAATCAATAAAATTCTCATCAAGTTTATTTAATTGTTTCTTAACATTTTTTGACTTTGCTTAGGTGCATTCTTCAAAATAGTCTCAACAATCTCATCAAAATAAATATGATATTTTTATAAACATTAAGAATATAGGATTAAATAATGTTAAACGAATGATTGTAGATATACAATCTGAATGCTTTATTAATAAAGATAGAGCGATAGGAAGGGATACACAAGTACTAATTGAAAAAGGAGAAAATATAGAAATATATAGATTATTTAGTTTGTTAAAAGGTAAAGACTACAAAATGTTTTTGAATGTATATTATGAAGATGTGTTACAAAATTGGTATTTACAAGAAGTTGAAATTAAGTATACAGCTAATGATATTTCTTATATTGAAGGTTGTGTTGAAAAAGTTACTTATATAGTAAATGAAGAAAATTTAGTAAATAAAGAAGAAATTCCTAAATAATTATGTGATACATAGATTTAAACGTAAAAGATTAATGATTATATTTAAATTTTTTTAACACTCAATAATAATTTGAAAAAAATACGATAAAACTAAAAGTTTTTTCATAATTTTGAAAAAACTTGACTACACTATAAAAAAATAGTATAATTATTATAGTTAGGAGGAGATTCGATGGAAAGAATAAATAGAGATAATTACTTATCTGTATTAAAAAATTTCAAAGATCAACAAATAATAAAAGTCATAACGGGAATTAGAAGATGTGGAAAATCTACATTATTAGAAATATACCAAGACTATTTACGAGAAAGTGGAATAGAAGAAAATCAAATAATATCTATAAATTTTGAAAATGCAGATTATGAAGAATTACAAAATAGAAAAAAATTATATGAATATATAAAAGCAAAATTAGTTAAAGGAAAAAAAACTTATGTATTTTTAGATGAAATTCAAAATGTAAATGAATTTGAAAAAACAGTAGACAGTTTATTTATAAATAAAGATGTTGATTTATATATAACTGGTTCAAATGCTTATTTATTATCTTCAGAATTAGCAACATTATTAACAGGAAGATATATAGAAATAAAAATGTTGCCATTATCATTTAAAGAATATGTATCAGCATTTGAAGATAAAACAGATATTTCAAGAAAATTTAGAGAGTATTTAAGATATAGTTCTTTTCCTCAATCAGTAGAATTATATAAAATCAATCCAGAAAATATAAATATGTTTTTAGATGGTATATACAATACAATTTTGTTTAAAGATGTAATGCAAAGAAAAGGAATAACAGATAAAAATGTTTTAGAAAGAGTTACAAAATATCTATATGACAATATAGGAAATAGAACTAGCATGAAAAGCATAAGTGATAATATTGAAGGTGTAGAAAAGAATTCATCATACAATACAATTTCAAATTATGTAGATGCACTTATAGATAGTTATTTAATATTTAAAGCAAGTAGATATGACATAAAAGGAAAGGAATATTTAAAAACACAGGAAAAATACTATGCAGTAGATATAGGACTAAGATATTATATGTTAGGCCAAGGTTCTGGCAGAGATATGGGACATATATTAGAAAATATTGTATATCTTGAGTTATTAAGACGAGGATACGAAGTATATATAGGAAAGTATGACGAGTTAGAAGTAGATTTTGTTGCTAAAAAACCCGAAAATACGGTTTATTATCAAGTCGCCTTAACAACTAGAGCAGAAGGTGAAGAAGTCAACAAAATATTAGATAGAGAACTAACACCATTAAAGAAAATAAATGATAATTATCCTAAATACATTTTAACATTAGATGACGATTTAGATGCTGATTTTGAAGGTATAAAAAAGATAAATGTGTTAGATTGGTTACTTGAAAAGAATGATTAATTTAAACAAACGTAAAAAGCAAAATAACAGTAATTAGATATTACAAAATTATTTTGCTTTTTCTTATATATTCAATAAATAATTTCAATAGTGTCTGAAAAACAAACAAAAATTCGTAAAAAACTATTGACAAAAAGTAAAAAAGATTATATCATATGTACGAACAAATATTTGCAAAGAAAAATTACAACTAAGAATATGAAACTGGAGGAAATATATGATATCAACATTACATATAAAAAACATAGGAATAATAGATGACTTAACACTAGATTTAAACAAAGGATTAAATGTCTTAACCGGAGAAACGGGAGCAGGTAAAACACTAATAGTAGACTCTCTAGGAATAATAGCAGGAGGCAGATTTTCTAAAGAGATGATAAGAAAAGGTGAAAAAATGTCATTTGTAGAATTATGCCTATATATGCCAGAAAGTGAAATTGCTATAGATGGAAACATAATCATTTCAAGAGAAATAAACACTTCAGGAAAAAATCTATGTAAAATTAACGGAAGATTAGTTACTGTAAATGAATTAAAAACATTTATGAAAAATATAATAGATATACATGGACAATATGACAATCAAACATTAATGGATCCGGAATTTCATACAAAATACTTAGATAAATTCATTGGAGAAGAATTACTAAAATATAAAGAAGAATACATTAATTTATATACTGAATATCAAAATATAGTTTCATGTTTAAAACAAAATTATGGAGACGACAAAGAAAGGCAAAGAAAATTAGACTTATTAGAATACCAATTCAACGAAATAAAAGCAGCAAAACTAAAGATAGGGGAAGATATAAAATTAGAAGAACAAAGAAAAATAATTCAGAATTCAGAAAAAATATCAAATTCATTAAGAATGGCAGACAATAGTTTAAATCAAACAGCAATAGATGCAATAAGCGAATCAGTAAGAGCATTAGAAAAAATACAAGATATAGATCAAAAATACAATAAAAAACTAAATGAATTAAAAAATATATATTATGATATACAAGAGATAGCAAGAGATATATCAGATTTAAATGAAAGTACCTATTTTGACGATGAACAAAAAAACGAAATAGAGGACAGATTAGATACAATTCAATCACTAAAAAGAAAATATGGAAATAATATAGAAGAAATATTAGAATATCAAGACAATCTAGAAAAAGAAATAAAAAGAATAACAAACCTAGACGAAGAAAATGAAAAAATGAAAAAACAAATAACAGAATTAGAATCAAAAATGAATATATTGTGTGAAAAAATAACATCATTAAGAAAAAACAATTCTGTAATTTTAAACGAAAAAATAAACAAAGAGCTACAAGAACTGGAAATGAAAAATGCAACATTTGTTGCAAAAATAATAGAAGATGAAAAATTTACTCCAAATGGAAAAAGCCATGTGGAATTTACAATAAGCACAAACATTGGAGAAGAGTTAAAGAAGCTAGACAAAATTGTTTCTGGAGGAGAAATGTCTAGAATAATGCTAGCTATAAAAAATGTATTATCAGAGATAGATGAAGTACCAGTACTAATATTTGACGAAATTGATACAGGAATTAGTGGTAAAGCAGCAAATTCGGTAGGAATAAAATTACGCAAAATAGCACAAAATCATCAAGTGCTGATAGTAACTCATTTAGCAAGTATTGCAGCTAAGGGAGAATACAATTATTACATATATAAGAATGTTGAAAATGAAAAAACAAAAACAAAGGTAAAATTATTAAATGAAGATGAAACATTAAAAGAAATTGCGAGAATATCATCAGGAGAAATAACAGAAATAGCAATAACACATGCTAGAGAGTTAAGAAAGAAAGCAATTGCATAAAATATTAGAAGAACTATAAAGTAAACATAATTAAATATTTACAAATAAAAAAAGATGTTATATAATATAAAACACTAAATATTTATAAAATAAGACCAATAAAAATGGAGGTTCAGTATGTTTAATATAGACAGAAAAGCAATTTATATAATTATAGCAGTTCTTGCAATAGCAACAATTATAGGATATATGCAAAATACAGGAGAATTATTGGCATTATTACTTACATTACCAGGAGTAATAATTGCAATAACTTTTCATGAATATGCACATGCACAAGTTGCATACAAATTAGGAGATGATACACCTAAAATACAAGGAAGAATTACGCTAAATCCATTAGCTCATATTGATCCTATAGGATTTCTAATGTTAATATTCATACACTTAGGCTGGGGAAAGCCAGTAGAGATTAATCCTAGAAATTTTAACAGAAAAATGTCTATGTCAGCACAAGAAGCTATAGTTGCTTTAGCCGGACCATTAATGAATATATTTATCGCATTTATATTAACTATAATCATCTTTTTAATTACAATATATGCACCAGCATTTATTCTGACAAGAATGGGATATATAATTATGCTAACATTACAATTAGCAGTAAGTGTTAATATAGGATTAGGAGTGTTTAACTTAATACCAATTCCTCCACTAGATGGTTCAAAAATACTAATGCATTTCTTACCATACAATGCAAAAAACTGGTTTATAGGACATCAAAATATGTTCTACCTAATCTTTTTAATATTATGGATAACAAATTTAGTAAGCTATATAATATCGCCTATAATAAATTTAGTATCTAAAGGTATTTATTATTTAGTTGTAGCAATTTTTAATTTATTTATTTAATAAAACATAGAAATGTAAAAAAATATATAAAAAAGGAGAGAAAGCAACAAGTAAAACTAGATTGCAAAAATAGAAATGAAAGATATACTAATAATGCGGAATAGAATCCAGTTGTGATGAAACATCTGTAGCAATAACAAAAAATGGACGAGAAGTATTATCAAATATAATAGATACACAAATAAGTATACATGAAAAATTCGGAGGAGTTGTTCCAGAAATAGCATCAAGAAATCACATAGAGAATATTTCAAGAGTAATGAAAGAAGCCGTTGAAAAAGCAAAAATACAGCTTAATGAAATTGATGCAATAGCTTGTACATATGGACCAGGTTTAGTAGGAGCTCTATTAGTAGGAGTATCTTACGCCAAGGCGCTAAGTTACAGTTTAAATAAACCATTAATTGCAGTGAACCACATAAAAGGACATATAGCAGCCAACTACATAACATATCCAGAATTAGAGCCACCATTCTTATGTATAATGATGTCTGGAGGCAATACTCAGATAATACACGTAAAGGACTATACAAAATTTGAAGTACTTGGAAAAACTAGAGATGACGCAATAGGTGAAGCTTTTGACAAGGTAGCAAGAGTAATAGGACTAGGATATCCTGGTGGACCAAAGATAGATAAACTAGCTAAAGAAGGTAAACCCAATATTGTACTTCCTAAAGTACACTTAGATAATTTAGATTTTAGTTTTAGTGGAATAAAAACAGCTGTAATTAATTTAAATCATAAAGATCCGAACATAAATAAAGCAAACCTTGCAGCAAGTTTTGAAAAAACTGTATCAGAGATTTTGGTAGAAAAAACCAAAAAAGCAGTAATACAAACAAACATAAATAAAATAGTATTGGCAGGAGGAGTATCTGCTAACACATATATAAGAAATGAATTTGACAAATTATCAAAAAAAGAAAAAATTAAAGTATATTATCCAGAGCTAAAATTATGTACAGATAATGCTGCAATGATTTCAACTTGTGGATATTATGAATATATATCTGGAAATATAGCAGAACTAACATTAAATGCTATACCTAATTTAAAAATAGAATAGGAAGGAGAGTATGATATAGTTAAACTATATCATACAAATAAATATGGCAATATATGCAATAGCTGATTTACATCTATCATTTAACACTAATAAACCAATGAACATATTCGGATGGTTAAACTATGAAAACAAGATAAAAGAAGATTGGTTATCTAAAGTAAGAAATGATGACTTGGTTTTACTTTTAGGAGATTTCTCATGGGAAATAAAACTAAAAGATACATTTATGGACTTTGACTTTATAAACAAACTTCCAGGAAAAAAAATTTTGTTAAAAGGAAACCATGACTTATGGTGGACAACAATAAAAAGTATGAGAGAATTTCTAAATCAGCAAAATATAGAAAATGTAGATTTTCTATATAACAATAGTTATGAATATGAAAATAAAATAATATGTGGTACAAGAGGCTGGAATTTAATAGAAGAAAATGAGCAAGATAAAAAAATTATAAATAGAGAAGTTTTGAGATTAGAAAATTCAATAAAAGATGGAATAAAAAAATTTGGAGAAGATAAGGAAATAATCGTATGTATGCATTATCCACCAATAACCAAAGAAAATCAAAATAATGAATTTATAAAAGTTATGGAAAAATATAATGTAAAAAAATGCTTATATGGACATCTTCATGGAAAAGCGCATATGAATGCAATAGAAGGTATAAAAGAAGGAATAGAATATACAATGGTAAGTTGTGATTACACAAATTTTAAACTTACACAAATAAAATAAATATTAAAGACAAAAAATGCTTGCAATATATGGAATTTGTGGTATAATAATACTGCAATTTATGAAAAACTAGAAAGGACATGAATTAAATGAGTATAAAAGTAGAAAAAACAGAAAACAAAAATGAATTAAAGTTAGAATTTACAATTGAGGCTAAAAAATTTGATGAAGCAATTATGAAAGTATATAACAAGAGTGCAAAATACTTCAATGTTCCAGGATTCAGAAAAGGAAAAGCCCCATTTAACATAGTAGAAAGAATGTATGGTGATGAAATTTTTTATGAAGATGCGTTTAATGAACTAGTCCCACCAATATACGAAAAAGAAATAGAAGAAAATAAAATAGAAGCTGTTAGTAAGCCAGATATACATATAGTAAATATGAAAAAAGGAGAAGATTTAGTATTTACTGCAATAGTTCAAACTAAACCAGAAGTAAAACTTGGAAAGTATAAGGGTGTAGAAATAAAGAAAGTAGAATACCCAGTAACAGACAAAGACATAAATGACGAAATAGAAAAAATGCAAAACAGAAATGCAAGAACAATAGCAGTTGAAGATAGACCAGTAAAAGAAAAAGACATTGCAGTTATTGACTTTGAAGGATTTGTAGATGGTAAAGCATTTGAGGGTGGAAAAGCAGAAAATCATGAATTAGAAATAGGAAGTAAAACATTTATTCCAGGATTTGAAGATCAAGTAATTGGAATGAAAATTGGGGAAGAAAAAGACATAAATGTAAAATTCCCTGAAGAATACTTCTCAAAAGAATTAGCTGGAAAAGATGCAACATTCAAAGTAAAAGTAAATGGAATAAAAGAAAAGAAATTACCAGAATTAGATGACGAATTTGCAAAAGACGTATCAGAATTTGATACACTTGAAGAATTAAAAAATAATATAAAAGAAAAGAAAACAGCTGAAAATGATCATAGAGCAAAACATGAAACAGAAGATTTAGCAATTGATGCTGTTTCAAAAGAAACTACAATAGATATACCATCAGGAATGATAGAAACAGAAATTGATGCAATGATAAGAGATATGGAACAACAATTATCATACCAAGGACTAAATCTAGAACAATATCTACAATATATTAATCAAACAAGAAAAGAATTAGAAGACTCATACAAAGATCAAGCAATAAAAAATATAAGAACAAGACTAATTCTAGAAGAAATAATAAAACAAGAAAAAATTGAAGCTGATGAAAAAGAAGTATCAGAAAAAATTAAAGAAATGGCAAAAAATTATGGCAGAAAAGAAGAAGATTTAAATAAAAACGAATCATTAAAAGAATACTTACAAAACAGCATTAAAACAGAAAAAGCAATTGACTTAATAGTAAAAAATGCAAAAATTAAGAAATAATAAATGTACAAACAAATAGTTAGGGGGGATATTATTATATTTTAATATTATTATGCTCACTAACTATTTTCATTTAAAATTAAATTAAAAAATATAAGATTAATAAAATATTTAATTAAATAAAATTAAAAATAGGAGGAAAATAATATGTTAGAAAAAAACAGTTTAGTACCATATGTTATAGAACAAACAGCAAGAGGAGAAAGATCTTTTGATATTTTCTCAAGATTATTAAAAGACAGAATAATATTTTTAGGAGAAGAGGTAAATGCTACATCTGCAGGATTAGTAGTGGCTCAATTATTATTTTTAGAGTCAGAAGATCCAGATAAAGAAATTGACCTATACATCAATTCACCAGGAGGATCTATTACAGACGGAATGGCAATAGTAGACACAATGAATTACATAAAATGCCCAGTTTCTACAATATGTGTAGGAATGGCAGCAAGCATGGGTTCTGTTTTATTAGCATCTGGAGAAAAAGGCAAAAGATTTGCAACACCTAATTCAGAAATTTTAATACACCAACCATTAATAGCAGGAGGCGGACTTTCAGGACAAACCACTGAAATAAAAATACATGCAGACCATATGGTGAAGACAAGAGAAAAACTAAACAAAATATTAAGCGATAGAACAGGTCAACCAATCGAAGTAATTAACAGAGATACAGAAAGAGATAATTATATGACAGCTCAACAAGCTTTGGAATATGGACTAATAGATGGAATCATGGAAAAAAGAAAATAATATAAATATTTAAACAGAAGACATTTTAAATAAAGGAGAGTAGTATGCAAAAAAATGATAAAAACAAACCGATTAAATGTTCATTTTGTGGAAAAAAACAAGAAGAAGTTGAAAGGATAATTGCTGGCCCAGGGGTATATATATGTGATGAATGTATAAAAGTATGTACAAATATCATAGAAAATGACCTGTATGAAGAGAGTGAAATAACATATGATCAAGAGACAACAGGTGATTTGCCAAAGCCAATGGAGATAAAGAAGATTTTGGATGAATACGTAATAGGCCAAGATGAAGCAAAGAAAACATTGGCGGTTGCGGTATATAACCATTACAAAAGAATAAACTCAATAAATGATAAAAATAATAAGGATGATATAGAAATACAGAAAAGTAACATCTTATTATTAGGACCTACAGGATGTGGAAAGACATTGCTTGCACAAACTTTAGCTAGAATTTTACAAGTACCTTTTGCAATAGCAGATGCTACAACATTAACTGAAGCAGGATATGTAGGAGAAGATGTAGAAAATATTTTACTAAGATTAATACAAGCTGCAGATTACGATATAGAAAAAGCTGAAAGAGGAATAATTTATATAGACGAAATAGATAAAATTTCTAGAAAATCTGAAAATCCATCGATTACTAGAGATGTTAGTGGAGAAGGTGTGCAACAAGCTTTACTTAAAATTATAGAAGGTACAGTTGCATCTGTTCCACCACAAGGAGGAAGAAAACATCCACATCAAGAATTTATACAAATAAATACACAAAACATATTATTTATATGTGGAGGAGCGTTTGACGGCTTAGAAAAAATAATTAAGGATAGAATTGAAAAAAAGACTATTGGATTTGGAGCCACAATTTCTACCAATAAAGAAAGAAGTAAATATGACATATTTGAATCTTTATTGCCACAAGACTTATTAAAATTTGGATTGATACCAGAATTTGTAGGAAGACTTCCTATTATAACTACTCTAAAAGAATTAGATAGAGATGCATTAATAAAAATAATTACAGAGCCTAAGAACTCATTAGTAAAACAATACAAGAAATTATTTGAATATGATGATGTAGAGCTTCAATTTGAAAAAGATGCACTAGATGCTATTGTTGATAAGGCAATAGAAAGAAAAACTGGAGCAAGAGGGCTAAGAGCAATTGTTGAAGAAATAATGAAAAATATAATGTATGAAATCCCTTCTAATCCAAAAGTAGAAAAATGTATAATTACAAAAGAAACAGTAGTAAATGGAGATGCACCTAAAATTATAATTAATAATAACAAAGAAACTTCAAAAAGAACTAAAATAAAAAGAGAAACGACAACCTCAAAAAAGGTTGGAACAGCATAATTATGGATAAAGTAAGGGGAAAAAGTTGAGTAAAGTCAAGAAGATATCAAATATATTATCAAACGTATTAACCATTATAATTATAATAATAGGAATTTTTATATATAGAAAGTATGATTACAATTTTTTTGTTAAAGGAGTAGAGCAACAAGGAAAAACTATATTTTCAAGAGATTCAGAAGAAAAATATTCAACAACGAGAAGCTACAAAATAGAAAACAAGCAAGAAAATGATGCAATGTTTTATAAAGAAGTAAATGTAGAAAAAAATACACCATATAAAGTAAATTGCATGGTAAAGACAAAAGACGTTGTAAATTCCGAAAACAACATTATGGGAGGAGCACAAATTTGTTTAAATGGAACAGAGGAACATTCTGAAGTTTTATATGGGAATAATGACTGGACTAAATTAGAATTTTACTTTAATTCTAAAAACAATAATAAAGTAGAAATAGGATTTAGACTTGGAGGAAATTTACTTGAAGCTTCTGGGACAGCTTGGTTTTCAGATTTACAATTAGAAAAAGGAATTAGTACAGAAGAAAATACATGGAATTTTGGATGTTTTATATTAAATAATATGGACGTAAAATTAGAAAACAAAGAAATAAAAACATCTTTCACAGATAAAGAAAAAATGCTAGTTACATCTAATATGGCAAGATTTCAAACAACAATAGAAGAAATGTCAAAGGGTAAAATAAAAATTAAATATAATATAATTGAAATACAAGAACCAGTAACAAGCATATCTTATGATTTGGAAAATGGATATTACATAGGAGAAAAAGATGTATATTCTCTGATAAACTCTTATGTTGAGCAAAATGAATATGACCATATTTTTGTATGTACAAATATGCCTCTTGAAGAGGAACTACTAAATGAAAATGTACATGAATGGGTAGGTCTTGGAAATATGATGTATTGTGGAAAAGGCTACTCAAACATAAAAATAATAGACAGTCAACTTGAATATTCTTCAATGAACACATTTCCAGATGAAGTTTTCTTACATGAATTTTTACATACATTAGAAAGAAATGCTCAGGAATATGGTTATCAAGTTCCAAAATTACATGATTATGAAATTTATGGTTACAAAAATGATGTAAAAGATGGTCTTAGAGATTGGTATAATGATTATATGAACTCAAATATATTAAGTGAAGGACAATATATAGGATTACCAGAAGAAATTTATCATTTAAAACCAATTAATAGTAGTTATTTCAAATATGCTTATAAAACAGATGATTTGGAAGAACCAAAAAATGTATCTGAAGTTTTCAGAAGTATTTTTACTAAAATAGAAAATGTATTTAAAAATAGAAACACATCATATGAAGCAGAAGGAGTATCAGAGTAATGGAACTATCAGAATTTTATTATGAATTACCAGAAGAATTAATTGCACAAACGCCAATACAAAAAAGAGATGAATCTAGACTAATGGTATTAGATAAAAAAAGTGGAAAGATTGAAAATGAAATTTTTAAAAATATAATAAATTATCTTAATCCAGGAGATTGTTTGGTTATAAATAATACCAAAGTTATACCAGCTAGATTATATGGAAAAAAAGAAACAGGAGCAAAAGTTGAATTTGTTTTATTAAATAATATAGAAGGTGATATTTGGGAGGCAATGGTTAGACCAGGAAACAAACTACATATTGGAACAAAAGTAGTTTTTGGAGATGGTATACTTAAAGCAGAAATATTAGAAGTTCTTAAAGACGGAACTAGAAAAGTTAAGTTTGAATATAAAGGAATATTTAATGAAATATTAGATAAAATTGGACTTATGCCATTACCACCATATATACATGAGAGCTTAAAAGAAAATGACAGATATCAGACCGTTTATGCAAAATATAATGGTTCAGCAGCAGCACCAACAGCAGGACTACACTTTACAGAAGAACTTTTAAAAGAGATAGAAGCTAAAGGAGTACAAATTGCAAATATCACATTACACGTTGGAATAGGAACATTTAGACCTGTTAAAGAAAAGAACATAGAAGACCACCATATGCATACTGAACATTATTACATAAAAAAAGAAGATGCGGACAAAATAAATAATGCAAAAAAAGAAGGAAAAAGAGTAATCGCAGTTGGAACAACTTCATGCAGAACAATAGAAACCGTAGCAGATGAAAATGGATTTGTAAAAGAATGTGAAGGAGATACATCAATATTTATATATCCAGGATATAAATTCAAATGCTTAGATGCTCTAGTAACAAATTTTCACTTACCAGAATCTACTCTATTAATGCTCGTTTCCGCTCTTGCAGGAAAAGAGAATATAATGAATGCATATAAAAAAGCAATTGAAGAAAAATACAGATTTTTTAGCTTTGGAGATGCAATGTTTATAAAGTAAAAATAAAATTATTAAATATATTAATTTATAAAATAAACGAAAAGAGGAAAATATGAAACAGGCAGTAACATACGAACTATTACATCAAGATAAAAATTCAGGAGCTAGAAGAGGAATAGTACATACCCCACATGGAGACATACAAACACCTGTATTTATGCCAGTTGCAACTTAGGCAACTGTAAAATCGATGACTCCAGAAGAATTAAATGATATAGGAGCACAAATAATTTTATCAAATACATATCACTTATACTTAAGACCAGGAGAAAATATAGTAAAAGAAGCTGGAGGATTACACGAGTTTATGAATTGGGACAAGCCAATTTTAACAGATTGTGGAGGCTTCCAAGTATTTAGTTTAAGTGAACTAAGAACAATTACAGAAGATGGGGTCGAATTTAGATCGCATTTAGACGGTAGCAAACATTTCTTTACACCAGAAAAAGTAATGCAAATCGAGGAAGATTTAGGAGCAGATATAATAATGTCCTTTGACGAATGTTGCCCTTATCCATCTACATATGAATATACGAAAAACTCAATGGAAAGAACAACAAGATGGGCAATAAGATGCAAAAACTCTCATAAAAATATAGAAAAACAAGCTTTATTTGGAATAATTCAAGGAGGATTTTACAAAGATCTTCGAAAACAAAGTGTAGAAGATTTAGTAAAATTAGATTTCCCAGGATATGCAGTTGGAGGGATAAGTGTTGGAGAACCAAAAGAGGAATTTTTAGATATATTAAGATATACCACTCCACTAATGCCAGAGAATAAACCAAGATATTTAATGGGAGTGGGAACTCCAGATTATCTAATAGAAGCAGCTTTAGCTGGGATAGATATGTGTGATTGTGTTCTTCCAACAAGAATTGCAAGAAATGGAACAGCAATGACATGGAGAGGCAAAGTAGTAGTAAGAAATGCTACTTACGAAAGAGACTTTACACCATTAGATCCAGAATGTGACTGTTATGCATGTAAAAACTATACTAGAGCATATATTAGACACTTAATAAAAGCAAATGAAATTTTAGGAACGAGACTATTATCAATTCATAATTTATACTTCTTGACTAAACTAATGGAAAGAGTTAGAATTGAAATTGAAAATGACAATTTACTAAATTTCAAAGAAGAATTTTATAAAAAATATGGATATACTAAAGAATAGGGGGATTTTTTGATGGATTTTTATGGTGACTCAATGCAAATGCAAAAAGAACAGAAAAACAAAAATTTAATTAAAGGATTAATAATTGCGATAGTAATAGTATTACTTGCTGTAATTGCTATTGGAATTTCAATATATTACATAAGTATAAAATCATTTAAATTTTACTTAGATGGGGCTAAAATAAATTCTAAAGATACATTTTTAATACAAGAAAATGGCGATATATATGTATCAATCCTAGATTTTGCAAACCTTGTAGGATATGAATATAAAAATGGAGAATACAAATATCAATATTCGGAGACAACAGACAGATGTTACATTTCAAATGGTTCAGAAACAGCTACATATATTGCTGATTCAAATATAATATATAAATTAGTACTAGATACAGCTGAAGCAACAAATGAATCAAATTATGAATATTATCAAATTGATGTACCTGTAAAAATAATTAACGGAAAACTATATACAACAATTGATGGAATAAGTAAAGGTTGTAATGTATCTATATCATATAATTCTGAAAACAACAAAATAACAACATACACACTTCCTTATTTGGTTAATGCATATCAAACAGGAGTAGAAGATTCTGCAATTGGAGAAAAAGAAGAAAATTTTAGTAATCAGAAGGCTATATTATATGATTTATTAATTGTAAAAAATTCATCTAATTTATATGGAGTAAATACTCTTACAGGTAATGTGATAATTGGAAAAAAATATAAATCAATAACTTTCTTAGAAGGTACACAAGAATTTTTAGTTCAAACTCAAGAAAATAAATATGGTATAATATCTAAAACAGGAATTACTGAAATAGAGCCAGAATATGCTAGCATAAAGCAAATCGAACCAGAAGAAGGACTATATTTAGTTTCAAACAATGGAAAGTATGGAGTTGTAAATAGAGATGGAGAGGTAGTAATATATCTGGAATATGAAGAAATAGGAATAGATGAAACAAAATTTTCAGTAGATAAAATAGAAAATAAATATATACTATATGACGAATGTATACCAGTAAAAAGAAACGGAAAATGGGGATTATTAGATAAAAATGGAAACAAAGTATTAGATATTCAATATGATGGATTTGGATGTACATCTAAAATTCCAACTGGAGGAAATAGTTTATTATTAGTACCACAGTATAAAGCAATTGTAGTAAAAAAGGACTCTGGATATGGTCTATTTAGTTCATCTGGAGATGAACTAATACCAGCAGTAGTAGACACAACCAACATGTATTCAGTTATTACTTCAGGAGAAATTTATTATTATCTTACATATAGAGGAGAAACTATGGAAATCATAGGATATCTAAAAGATGTACTAAATATACAACCAATAAATTAAAATACTAAAAATAAAAGGAGACTATTAATGGAATATATCCAATTAATTGTAACAACAATAATAATATTAGTAATATTTTATATTGCTAATTACACAAAGAAAAAACAAGACGAAGAAATAAAGAAAAAACAAAATGAAATAAAACAAGGAGACAAAATAATAACATATACTGGTTTATCTGGAGAAGTATCACAAGTATTAGAAGATAGAATAATACTAAAAACATTTCCAAGTATGATAGAAATGTCAATTGAAAAATGGGCAATTGCTGGAATTGATGATAGAAAAAATCAAAAAGAAGAAGAATAAAAAACATAAAAAGTCCCAAAGAGCAATATTATATATAAAGAAATTTTGAGTATAAATTGCTCAGAGGGAGGCTTTAATGAATATAAAAGAATTAAAAAATTTATCAAGCAAGGAGACAGATGGAAAAAATAAAAATACAATAACTTATATAGTGAAAGGAACAATAACATCAATAATTATTACATTAATAATGTTATTAATATTTTCTGTAATTCTTGCAAATACTAATATTAATGAAGAAACAATGTTTCCAATAATAACTACAATAACAGCCATAAGTATTGTTATAGGAGGTATAGTTAGTACAAAAAATATAGAAAAAAAAGGAATAATTATTGGAGCAATTACAGGTTTATTTTATATAATTACAATATATTTATTCTCAAGTATAATAGTAGAAAATTTTGCAGTAAATCTATATAGTATCATATTAATAAGTGCATCAATAGTCGCAGGTATGTTTGGAGGAATAATAGGAGTAAATTTGAAATAAAAAACATATTGTAATAAAATATATAAATTCATAAATAGATTTATGGAAAAATATATTCGGAGGTAAGCATATGATAACATTTCAAGACGTAAAGAATAGTGAAGAAGTAAACAAGCTAATACTTAATGCTCAAAAGCAACTAGATGCATTAGGATTTACTGAACATTCTATTAGACACATTACAATAGTGTCTAATAGAGCTTCAAAACTTTTACAAGACCTAGGTTATGATGAACATAGAGTTGAACTTGCAAGAATTGCAGGATATATGCATGATATAGGAAATGCCATAAATAGAACAGATCATGCCCATTCTGGTGCGATACTTGCATACGAAATATTAAAAGAAATGGGAATGGATATAAATGATAGAATAGAAATTATGATGGCAATAGGTAATCATGATGAGGCAACAGGAACAGCAATAAGTGATATATCAGCAGCATTAATTTTGGCAGATAAATCAGATGCACACAGAGATAGAGTAAGAAATAATAACATTCAAAACTTTGACAAACATGACAAAGTAAATTATGCTGTAACAGATTCAGAATTTACGCTAAATAAACAAGAAAGAAAAATAACATTATCACTTACAATAGATAATAAAATTTGTCCAACATTAGATTACTTTGAAATATTTATGGACAGAACTATGATGAGTAAATTTGCAGCAAAATATTTAAATTTATGGTTTGAGCTAATAATAAATGGAACGAAATTGCTATAAAACTAAAATATTAAATAAATAAAAAAAATTTGGAGGAAAATAAGTTGAAAAATAAAGAGCAAAAAAAGAAAAAAGAATCTATTTCTATAAGTCTATTAGGAAAAATTTTTACAATAATAGCTATATTATTAATATGTCTTATATCTTTTATAGGAATTTATGTAGTAGATAAAAATACAGTAAAAAATATAATTCCTGAGTATATATTAGGTATGGATGTATATGGCGCTAGAAATATTAGAATAAAACCAGAAGAAGAAATAGAGGACTACAATGATGTAAAAAGAATTATAGAATCAAGACTAAAATATATGAATGTAGAAGATTATTTATTAAGTCTAGATGAATCAACAGGAATAATAAATCTAAAGATTCCAGAAAATAGCAATACAGATATCATTGCACAATATTGTATTACAAAGGGCGAATTCAAAATATCTGATACAGAAACAAAAGAAGTGTTTATAGATAATAGTAATGTTAAAGAAGCAAAGGTTCAATACAATACGTCTACAACAGGTACAACAATATATTTAAGTATACAATTTGATGAAGAAGGTACAGAAAAATTAAAAGAAATTTCTAATAAATATGTAAAATCTACAGATGAAGAAGGAAATGATAATTCAAAGACTATAGATATGACACTAGATTCTTCTACAATATTATCTTCATATTTTACAGAAGAAATATCAAATGGTATGCTTCAAATTACAATTGGGACATCAAGTGATTCAACAACACTACAGGGCTATTTGCAACAAGCATCTAATATAGCTATTTTCCTAAACACAGAAGTAATGCCAGCAAGTTACGAAATGGACATTAATAGATTTGTATATTCTGATATAGAAACTAAAACAATAATGCTAATTATTATAATGTTTGCTATAATAACAATATTATTCTCAATCTATATGATTATAAAATATAAAGCAAAAGGAATTTTAGGAGTAATATCAAGTATTGGTTTTATTGCAATTTCGTTATTATTAATAAGACTAGGAAATGTTACACTTACTTTAGCTGGAATATTTGCTATTGGAATAATGTCTATAATCGAAGATATAATAATAATTCTAATGTTAAAGCAAAATAGAGAAAACTTAACAAAGAAAGAATTAAACATAAGTAGAATTGAATTACTAAAAAAATCAAGTGTAACATTAATACCATTAGCAATAATTGCAGTAGTATTTTCACTTACAGCATGGGAGCCAATTTCAAGTATTGGAATGGTTATATTCTGGACAATCTTAGTAATGATAATTTATAATATATTTATTTTAGGTATGATAGTTCTAAAGCCTACATTTAAAGAATAAAAACAAATATCAAAAAATAAAATTTAAAGCACAAATAAATGAATTTTAATAAAAATAGGAAGGAAAAAGCAATGAATAAAATAATCAAAATAATTTTATTATGTTTAATTATAGCAGGAATAATAGTTGTTGCAACATTGGGATTTAATGTAGGATTAAAATATTCTTCAAATTTTCAAATTGGAATAAGCATAGGAAAAGAATTTGAAACATCCGACATAAAAGAAATAACAGACGAGGTATATAAAGGACAAAAAGTAATAATTCAAAAAATTGAATTATATAAGGATATGGTACAAATAACTGTAAAAGAAACAAGCAATGAGCAAATAGATGAATTAATATTAAAATTAAGAGAAAAGTATGATATATCAGAAGAAAATGAAATAATGCAAGTTTCATATAATGAAAATATTAGACTAAGAGATATTGTAAAACCATATATATTTCCAGTTGCATTATCAACAGTTATAATACTAGCATACATAATGCTGTTCTTTAGAAAATTAGGAGTATGGAAAGTATTATATAAAGCTCTTATATCAATTATAGGAACACAAGCTGTATTATTTAGTTTATACGCCGTATTAAGATTACCAATAAATAGATTGACACCTATTGTATCAATAATAGTATATTTAATAACAATATTAGCAATAATTATTAAATTTATTAAAGAAAAAGAAGAAAAAATAAAATTAGAAAAAACAAATAATTAAATTAAGAGCAAAAAAGATATTGAAAAATTCAATATCTTTTTTTGTATAAAAAGAAAAATTCATAAATCTATTTTGTTTTAGAATTAGTAATTAATTTATATGTCTTACAAATATTACAATCTGTACATATTGTAATTCTATTACAAAAAATTAATTTTAAAGTTTGTATAAAATCATCTTCTTGCCCAATTAAGTGAATAATAATTTTACTAGGCAATAAAGATAGAAATGAATTTAAAGCATAGTCATTAGATGAAAAGCTTATATCAGATAAATAATGAGTATCTAAATTAGCATGAGTAACAGAAATAATATTCTTGTACTGATCTAATAATATAGATTCTCCATTAATATATATAAGATGAACAAGATCAATCTCAGGAGGTCTAGAATTTATATATATCTTAAGTAAATCGATAAATTCAGAATATTCTCTATTAATTATAAATTCATTAACAGAATAATCAATTGCACTATCTAATAATTTTATATAATCTGCAATTCTAAATGAAATAAAGCCATCAAGAATCATGGATTTATTTAAAGTTATATAATGCAATATATCACACCACAACAAAGATACACGACTAGAAAAATCTGTATCAGATAAATAATTTGAAGGTTCGTGTTTCTTTACAGAATTTTGCACTAATGAATTTTTTGTTGATTTTTGTAACATTAGAGAACAATTATTCTTAATTTTAATTAAATCAGATTCATCAAAATAAAAATAATTCATTAAAAGTAAATTGTGAATAATAATAGATTCATAATTTTCTAAAATGCAATTACATATTACAGAAGAGAGCTCATTATAAAACAAACTAGTATCAGATCCTAAGTAATGTATAATAATATTATTATATTTGCTAAAAACTTTATGAACAAAAACTATATTTTCGAGATTGATTGACGAAAGAGAGGTAAGCAAGTAATTAATGCAATTTTTATTATCTGTTTTAATACAAAATGAAATCATTTTAATAATAATACCTCCATAACATTGAATCTCTTATAATCATGAATGAGCTATATAAAACATAGTTCTTAATTAGTATTTACTAAAATATAATTCATATACTATATTATTCTAAAAATATAATAGTGAAACTTGACCAAACAATTTATAATTAATAAAAAAATAAAAACGAATGTATATATCAATACATTCGTAACACTTTATTTATAGATTTTATAATCAATTTCAGGAAATATACAATCATAATTTTCTATTTTTTTCAAAAATTCAGAATCTATTTTATCATCCTTAATCTGAAAATAAAGTTTTGTAAATCTTCCTATATGATCTTTTATACGTTTTTTTGCATAGTCAACCATAGTACCATTTGTAATAATAAATAACCAATCACTACTTTGTGCTAATAAAAGCTCCCTTGCACATTGATTTAAGGCATTACTCCTTAAAGAATCCTTTGGCTCATTTGGATATAAATTTGCAAGTTCGACCATTCTATCTCCTGCAATATGTAAGTGCCTATGAACATAATCATTAGTTTGATTAAGCCATACTTCTGAATAACCATTAGCACCCCAACTTGACCTACATGGAGTAGAAACTTGCATTTGAGGATATTTATCAATATACTCGCTAGGAGTTATCAAGTCAAAATCACATTTATCATAATATATTTTTTTAAATAAAGTATATAGCCAATCAGGACCTTCATACCACCAGTGCCCATACAATTCAGCATCATAAGGACATAAAACTATTGGAGGATTTTTAGTAAACTTTGAGGCTTCACTAATTTGAGCTTGTCTAGAATCAAAGAAATGTCCTGCTTGTTTATTTATAGAATCCCAAGCCCACTGAATATTATAATAATCCTTAGGACAATCTTTTCCAGTTATTCGATAATATTTGATTCCAGTTGGTACACGAGCACCATTGCACGCAATATAAGGTTTTATATAATCATAAGGGGCATCATATCCAATGTCTCTATAAAATTCTCTATAATTATAATCACCAGGATAGCCATTTATAGAACTCCAAACTTGTCTTGAAGATTCCATATCTCTACCAAATGCTACTACACCATTAGGAGAAACAATAGGGGCAAAAGTTCCATAAATAGGAATAGGGTTAGCATATAAAATACCATGAGTTTCTGTAATAATGTATTGAATACCAAATTCTCTTAAATACTTATCGGATTCTGGAACATAACCACACTCTGGTAGCCAAATACCACGAGGCTTTCTTCCAAAATATTTTTCATAAGTTTGAACACCAACAGCAATTTGAGCACGTATTGTTTTTTCATTAATATACAAAATAGGAAAATAACCATGAGTTGCACCACAGGTTATAATCTCTAAAACTCCAATGTCCTGAAAATGTTTAAAACCAGTAATTATATTACATTTATAAATATCCTTAAAAACATGTAAATCATTTGTATATCTATCGACATAATATTGTGCTAAATTTTTCAAATTTATATTTTCAGAATTTCTATCCACTTCTTTTTTGGCAAGTTCTATGTGAGTTTTTAAATATTTAATATATCTATCTTGTAATAATTTATTATCTAACATATTTAGTAAAGGTGGAGTCATTGACATTGTAATTCGAAAATCAACATTCTCTTTTTCTAGCTTTTCAAAATTTAGAAGTAACGGGATATAAGTTTCGGAGATAGCTTCAAATAACCATTGTTCTTCCAAATAGGTATCATTCTCAGGGTGATGAACAAATGGTAAATGTGCATGAAGTACAAAGCTAACATACCCCTTAGGATTTTTTTTCATATTTATTCACATTCCTTTCTGGTTTAAGATATAATTAGAAAATATGTATTTTCAATTATATTAATAGTAATAAAATATAAGTGTCTAATAAATTAAATAAAAAGACACTTACATAAATTTGTTCATTTAAAAGTTGAACTAGGATTACCAGAAGAAGGATTTTTAAAATCTAACTGCCAATGATTACTATTTAACCAATTATTTTTATTAAAATCACTATGCAAATCATATAAGTTATAAATTTTTCCAATATTTCTAAAGAAAGAAACAGAGGTAATATCTTCTTCAGTTATAATGTTTGTCCTAGTATCCATAAAATATACTGTCTTTAAATTCTTATCTAATAAAACATGATCATTAGGAGCATCTATAGCATTAGACGAAGTTAAATACAAATAATTATTTGGCAGATCAATGCTATTTTCTTCATTATAATATTTTGCTCTACGACCAAGCTCAACTGTATAATTACAATTTGCATCATTAACATGTAAATACCAACTATTTGCAAAGTCATCTATTTCAATTTCAAAAGAATAATGCATAGTATTATTGTGAATTACTAAAACGGGTTTTGTGTTATTAAAAAATTCCTCTCCATATTGCTCCACGAAATTTGCTCTATCACTATCTGAAATATCCCAATAAATGAATAAAGTAGTAGGAGTTTGAGCAAGTACCTTAACAACGGTTTGATTATATCTATAAGGTAAATCATAGTATTCAAGAATTTCAACATTTACATTGTCTTTAACTGATTCTTCTTTAGTCTTACTCTTTCTTGTGGTAGATTTTTTTAAAGAAGCCTTTTCAGAAGCAGACTTCTTTGATCTAGTAGCAGATTTTTTAGTTGTTTTTGTTGCTTTAGTAGAAATTTTCTTAGTAACTTCTTTCTTTGTGTTACTCGAACTTTTTTTAGATGTAGATTTTGTAGCAGTTTTCTTTTCCAACTTAGATTTAGCCTCTTTTTTAGTAGAAGTTTTTTCTGAAATAACTTCGGCCTTTTTTATTTCTTTTTCAGTGTTTTCTAAGTTGTTTGCTTTCTTTCTTGGCATGTAATTTCCTCCTTTGTTATTCGGACATATAATAATTAACTATATACTATATCAAAACAAAAATAAATTCAATAGAAAAAATAAATATTACAAAAAAATAAAGAATTATGAAAAAAATGTTTACTTTTGTAAAATTTTTGTATAAAATGTATATGAACAACGAAAGAAAATAATTTGAAGGGAGATTTAGCGAATGAAAATATTAATGCTAACATGGGAATATCCACCAAGAATAGTTGGAGGAATTGCAAGAGTAGTACATGACTTATCAAAAAGGTTAATAAAAGATGGTCATGAGGTAACTGTAGTAACATACAGAGATGGAAGTAATGTGCCAGAATATGAAAATGATAAGGGAGTTAATGTATATAGAGTTGATAACTATATGATACGTCCTAATAATTTTATTGATTGGATAATGCAGTTAAACTTTAATATGCTGGCAAAAGCTTCAGAAATTATAAATAAAGAAGGTGGATTTGATGTTATTCACGCACATGATTGGTTAGTAACATATGCCGCAAAATCTCTTAAAAATACATATGATATACCAATTGTAGCCACAATACACGCAACTGAAGCGGGAAGATATAGTGGAATACATGACGAAACTCAACGCTATATTAATGATACAGAATGGCTATTAACATATGAAGCATCAGAAGT
>CALXEU010000030.1 GCA_944387395.1 uncultured Clostridia bacterium
GCACTAATGGAAAGCGAAGAAATAACAGAAGAGGACAAAAATAAAATAGAGGCAGAATTAACAATGCTATTACAGGAAAAGAGCCAAAACATTATTGGATATTTAAGAAATAATGAGTTAACAATTGAGGCAATGAAAGCGGAAGAAAAAAGAATTTCTGATGTAAGAAAAGCTCTAGAAAATAGAAATAATAAATTCAAAGAGTATGTAAAAGAATGTATGGAAAATAACGGAATAACAAAAATTGAAACAGGATTAGGGACAATAAGTGTAGCAAAAAGTCCAGTAAGTGTGGAGATAATAAACGAAGAAGCTATACCTAGTGAATTTAAGCAAGAAATCGTAACAGTAAAAATAGATAAGATGAAAATAAAAGAGAATTTTAAAGAAACTGGAGAAATACCAGATGGAGTAAACATTATTACAACAAATACAAATTTAAGGGTTAAATAGGAGGAATAAAAGATGGGAAATGAAGTAAATGCATTAAGTATTATAGATACTGTAGATATAGATAATATATCTACAACAATGAATAAAATAGCACAAATGCAAATTATAGTGCAAAAGACTTTAAAGAAAGGTCACGATTTTGGAGAAGTGCCAGGAACAAGTAAACCAACATTACTAAAACCAGGAGGAGAAAAAATATGTATGTTGTTTGGACTAAATCCAGAATATGAGTTTTTACAAACAACAGAAGATTATGATAAAGAATTTTTTTCATACAATATTAGATGTACTTTGTTTAGAAATGGTCAACCAGTAGCACAAGGCGTAGGAAGCTGTAATAGTAAAGAAAAAAAGTATAGATATATCAATGTAGACAATATTCCAGAGAATTATACGGGCTTTAGCGAACCTATAACAGACAAATACGGAAGAACAAAATACAAAATAAATAATCCTGATATTTGTAGTTTAGTAAATACAATTTTAAAGATGGCGAAGAAAAGAGCATTTATTGATTCGGTTTTACAAGTCGCAAGTTTAAGCGAAGTATTTACACAAGATCTAGAAGATATGGGAGATTTAATTCAACAAGAAAACGATAATAGTGCAATGACGATAGATCAAGCAATAGCAATAAAAATCAGTTTTGGAAAATATAAAGGTGCAACATTAGGAGATTTAGTAAAACAAGATCCTCAATATTGTGATTGGCTTTATAGTAAAAATGAAAAAACAGATCCAGTAATAAAAAAAGCTTTAGGAATTATACAAGAAGAAATTATAAAAGCTAAAGAAAAAGAACAAAATCAAGTATTTGAGGATTTAAAAGAAGAACAAAAAGATGAAATAAAAGAAGATAATGACTTGCCATTTTAGGAGGTCTTTATGGTAGGAACAATAGAACAAATAATACAGTATCTATTTAAACAAGACAAAACCAAAAAGTATGAAGTAAAAGAGGTAAAGAAAAAAAGAAGTATAAATGCAAATAATTATTTCTGGAAACTTTTACAAGAACTATGTGAATTACAAAACTTAGATACTATAGAAGAATATAAAAAAAGAGTAAAAGAATTAGGAATATTTAGACGTTTCAGGATAGAAACGAGAGATGTAAAAACATTTAAAATAATGTGGCAAGATAAAGGAATAGCGTGGTTTTGTGAAATAGCTGATACTGAATATATAGGTAATATAGAATTTAAGATTATAAATGCTTATTATGGTTCTAGTTCCTTTAACTCTAAGCAAATGAGTAGATTAATAGATGGAGTTGTACAAGATTGTCAAGCTGTAGGTATTGAAACAAAACCAAAAGCAGAAATAGACAGCTTATTAAGGAGTTGGAATAATGAGCCAAAGAAGTAAAGACTGTGAAATATCACAAAAAACAAAAGAAAAAGTATGGATAAGAGATATGGGCCAATGCATTTTTTGTCATAAATGGGTTCCAATAGGTTGTGCAAATGCACATTTCATAAAAAGGAGTCAACGGAGGTTTAGGCATAGAAGAGAACATAGTCACATTATGCCCAAAATGCCATTACGAGGAAGATTTTGGACAAAACATTAAAATATACGAAGAATACATAGAAAACTATTTAAAGGGCATTTACGGCGCAAATTGGGACAAGTCAAAATTAATTTATAAAAAGTGGAGGTAAGAAAATGAGTAAAGTGAAATTTGAAATAAAAAATAAATGGACAGGTTCAATATTATTTGAATATGAAAAAGAAGATAATACATTAAAAAAGACTGTTGAAGAGGCTGTTAGAGAAGGAGCAAACTTAGAAGGAGCAAACTTAGGAGGAGCAAACTTAGTAGGAGCATACTTAAGAGGAGCAAACTTAGAAGAAGCAAACTTAAAAGGAGCAAACTTAGGAGGAGCATACTTAGAAGGAGCAAACTTAGTAGGAGCATACTTAGAAGGAGCAAACTTAAAAGGAGCATATATTTATATAAGTGATAGTGAAATTGACAGTGAAGAAATAGTTAAAACTTTTGAAGAAGAAAACAATATAAAAATCACAGAATTTTATATAAATAAAAATATTATACCAACAAGATGGAACGCTTTTTGGAGATACGGTTTAATTATTTGCAATTTTGAAGAAAAAGAAGAAATAGTAGAAGAAATGACATTATCACAAGTATGTAAAGCATTAGGCAAAAATATAAAAATAATTAAAGAAGATTAAACAACAGGGGTAAGACAAAAGGTTTTACCCCTAACTTTATGAAAGGAGAAAGTATGGAAGGCTGGATTAGTTTATATCGACAAATTGAGAATAATTGGGTATGGAAAAGTAATGAGCCTTTCGATAAAAGAAGTGCCTGGATCTCACTTCTTCTAAAAGCTAACCACAAAGATACTAAAGTAGTAATAAGTAATGAAGTCGTAGAAGTAAAAAAAGGTAGTTTTATTACGTCGGAAGTAAAATTGTCTGAAGAATGGAAGTGGGGAAGAAAAAAGGTAAGAAACTTTTTAAAGAGTCTGGAAGATGACCGAATGTTGTCCAAAAATAGCACAACAAAGTATACAAGCATAACCATTGAAAATTGGGACTTGTATCAAAATGTGGAACAACAAAAGAACAACGAAGGAACAGCGGAGGAACATCAAAGGAACACAAACAATAATGATAATAATATATATTTATATTTATTTAATAAATATAAAGAGCAAGTTTGTGGAAAAAATTTTCGGCAATAGGTTAAAAACAATAAAATTATGCAGACAAGAAGAAGAGTACAGCCAATTATCGAATGAGACTCAAACAAAGCTTGTTAATGATCTATTAAGTTTTAAGTAAAAACAGGAGGCAATATAGATGGAAAATGAAATATTAGGGACAATTGGAAAGTTAGTTATGATAGACGAAGATGGTAAAGAAACTGAAATTGAAGGAACGATTAATGAAATAACAGTAGAACCAGAGACAATAGAAAGAGATGACACATTATTTGACGATAGAATGACGC
>CALXEU010000031.1 GCA_944387395.1 uncultured Clostridia bacterium
AAGAAAAGTGTTGCATATTCTTTAATCTTTAGAGATAAAAATAAAACACTTAGTGATGAAGAAATAAATAATGTTATGGATTCAATTATTTCTGAATTAGAGAAAACTTTACATGCAGAATTGAGAAAATAAGGAGGATAGAATATTCTATTCTCTATATTTTTCATAATCAAAATACATAAATAGGAAGTGATATTAAATGATTTATACAACACACTATAAATCCCCAATAGGAGACTTATTACTAGCAAGTAAGGATAACAAACTAATAGGATTATGGATTGAAGGGCAAAAATATTATAAGTCTAATTTTTTAGAAGAAATGAAAGAAAACGAAAATGATAAGATGCTACTCAAAACAAAAAAATGGCTAGACAGATATTTTAACAATGAAAAACCAAGTATAAAAGAATTAGAATTAAACCCAATGGGAAGCGAATTCAGAAAAACAGTTTGGAAAATATTATGCGATATACCTTATGGCAAAGTAACCACATACAAAAAAATTGCTGAAGAAATTGCAGAACAAAAAGGTGTCGCTAAAATGTCAGCACAAGCAGTTGGAGGAGCTGTTGGACACAATCCAATTTCAATAATAATTCCATGTCATAGAGTTGTGGGAACAAATGGAGATTTAACTGGATATGCAGGTGGATTAGATAAAAAGAAATATTTATTGGAGCATGAAAAACACAGTAGGAAGATTTAATTTGAAAACATTATATTTTGATTGCTCAAGTGGTATAAGTGGTAACATGGTGCTTGGAGCATTAACAGAAATAGCCCAAGATGAACAATATCTAATTGAAGAGTTAAAAAAGTTAAGTATTGACGGATATAAAATAGAAATATCTAAAAAACTTAAAAATGGTATAGCAGGAACATATATAAATGTAATAGTAGATGGAAAAGATGAATATGTACATGAACACCATATTCATAAACAAGAAGAACATCACCATCATGAACATAGAAATCTATCAGATGTAAATAAAATAATAGATGAAAGTAGTTTAGATGAAAAAGTAAAAGACTTATCAAAAAGAATATTTTTACGAGTAGCCAAAGCAGAAAGCAAAGTACATAACAAATCATTAGAAGAAGTACATTTTCACGAAGTTGGTGCAATTGATTCTATTATAGATATTGTTGGAACAGCAATTTTAATAAGCAAAATTCATCCAGACAAAATTATATCAAGTATTGTAAATGATGGATATGGATTTATAGAATGTGCCCATGGGATTATGCCAGTTCCTGTACCTGCAACAACTGAAATATTTGCAAATTCAGATGTTAAATTTAGGCAAATAGATGTAAATACCGAATTAGTAACACCGACAGGAGCAGCAATCATTGCAGAAATTGCTGAAGAATTTACGACATTACCCGCAATGAAGACTGAAAAGATAGGATGGGGAGCAGGATTAAAAGATTTAAAGATTCCAAATATATTAAAAATATATTATGGGGAAGTACAAGAAGATCAAGAAGAATTTGTAGTAATGGAAACAAATATAGATGATTGCACAGGAGAAGTCTTAGCTTATTGTATGGAAAAATTATTTCAAAATGGAGCATTAGATGTATTTTTTACACCAATATTTATGAAAAAAAATAGACCAGCATATATGTTAAGTGTTGCTTGCAAAAGGAAAGATATGCAGAACCTGCAAAATATAATCTTTAGGGAAACAACAACAATAGGAATTAGATATCGTTTTGAATCCCGTACAGAACTTAGAAGAAAAATTATCGAAATAGATACTAAATATGGAAAACTAAAAGCAAAAAAAGTAATAAATAATGGAGAGACATATGTATATCCTGAATATGAAAGTATCAAAGAACTAGCAAATAAAAATAATATACCTTTAAAAGAATTATACAAAATAGAAGAGCTAAAAAATAGATAGAGAAGGTAGATACAATATGGTACGAGAGAACATAGAGCATTTGGAGGATTTTCGCTAGGAGCGGTAACAACATGGTATCAATTTCAATATAATTTAGATCTAATAAAATATTTTATTCCAATGAGTGGAGACTCTTGGATTGTCCAAACATATGGTGGTAGAGAAGAACCAGAGGAAACAGCAAATAGATTAAAACAAATTGCAGATAATTCTAATTATGATTTTTATATTTGTCAAACAAATGGAACAAATGATGCCGTATTTTCGCAACCAGATAATCAAATGAAAGCAATGTTTAAATTAACAGATACTTTTAATAGTAGTAATCTAATATATTTAATGAGAGAAGGCGGTTATCACGATATGGACTCTGTTGTAGAGTGTACTTACAACGGTTTACAAAGAGTTTTTAAATAATAATACATAGAAGTAAAATTAGTTAATAAATAATCCACAGAAAACGTTTCAATTTTCTGTGGATTTAAAACTTAATATTAAATGTTATCTGCAATCATTATTATTCATATAAAATTTCTTTTCAGCTAATTTATCTTGAACACCACGAAGAGCTTCACCAAATCTTTGAAAATGTACAACTTCTCTTTGTCTTAAATATCTTAAAGGATCTATTACATCAGGATTATCACGACATAAATCAATAAGCTTTTCATATGTTGCTCGCGCTTTTTGCTCAGCTGCTAAATCTTCTTGTAAATTTGCTATAGGATCACCCTTACAAGCAAGTACTGATGCACTAAATGGGAATCCAGAAGCAGCTTGTGGATATACATCAACACCATGTGGTGTGTGTTTGTTATCTATCCTAAAAGAAAATTTTTTAGGTAACTATTCATTTTGTATTTTCCATATATTGTATTTAAAAATATGGGAGTTATTGAAAATTTCAAAGGTTA
>CALXEU010000032.1 GCA_944387395.1 uncultured Clostridia bacterium
CGCGACAAATTTGTGCCTATTTTCTTTAAAATTGCAAACTTTTCAAGATAATCCTAATATTTACTTACTCCAATTTCTTAGCCAATTCCAATGAAAACTGGATTACATGAATTCATAAGTGCCTTCCTCAAGCTTTCTGGGCCATGTGGATTATAGTGTCTCCAACATTTAATTCGTACTCCTGCAACAGTAATTCCTCCTGTGCAACAAAATTCTCCTTCTTTATCTGTTGTAGTAATTCCTTCTTCCAAAGCAGCTGAAGCAGTAATTAATTTAAATGTTGATCCTGGCTCATATGTATCTGCAACAGCTTTGTTTCTCCATACCTTTTGCATTTCTTTTACCTGATCAGTCTCAGACATATTTTCCCATATAGGTTTTAATTCTTCTATTGTCGTTTCATATGGCTCATTTAAATTATAATTTGGATAACCAGCCATGGCTAAAATATCTCCAGTTTTCGGATTCATTATGGTTATATTCCCGCCATCTGTACACTTATTATCTATGCATGCTTCTTTTAAATACTTTTCGGCAATCCCTTGAATAGTTGCATCAATACTCAATATTATATCGTTTCCATCTTTAGCTGATATATAGTTTTCCCCTTCACCTTCTATTTCGCCACCATTTGCATCTGTAACCTTTGTTATTCTTCCTTTTTCTCCCTGTAATTCTTTTTCATATATTGCCTCAATTCCATCTAGACCCTGATTATCCGAGCCACAAAATCCAATTACTTGTGATGCTAAACTATTGTATGGATAATATCTCTTTGTATCTTCATCTATATTTATCCCTATATCTATATTATTATCTTTCATCCAAATTCTTAATTCATCTGCTTTCTCCTTTTCTACTTTTCTTGCTATTGTTTCACTTGAAGTATTTCTTTTAACCTTCCTTAGTACTGTTTCATACTCTAGTTCAAAAATATTTGAAAGGGCAGTTGCAACTTTTTCTTTGTCTTCCTTTGCAATATTGTTTGGATTAACTGTAATTGTATTTACTGTACTGCTTACTGCAAGTACTGTCTTTCCTGTTGCATCGTAGATAGTTCCTCTTCTTGGATTTATCACTCTATCTAAACTTTGCTGTTCATGGGCCATTTTCTTTAGTTTATCTCCATCAATAAATTGAAGCCATGCAATTCTCACAATAAATATAGTAAAAATTATCGTTGTTACTAAAATGCTTATTTTTAATTTCTTTCTTCTGCTAATATCTCCCGTCTTTTCAATTACCTTAACTTTCTCATCTTTAAGTTGTTTTTTGTATTTTTTATTTTGATTTTTTTCCATTTTCTTTTTGATTTTATCTATGTTATTTTTCTCTTCTTTAATACCATTTTTTAGTTTAATCAATTCTATTTTATCAAATCTAGTATTCGTAGCCTTTTTGTTTTTTTCTACTTTTCTTTTACTAGCTCTTCGTCCTATTTTTCTTTTGCCCTCTCCTTCTCGCTTTCCTTTGCGTTTCTTTCCTCCACTTCCCATTTTAACCTCCTTTTGAAACCTTATCATACTGCCAACTAATGGTTTACGCAATTTTAAAAACTGGTGGAACAAAGCGACCTTGGTCGCCCTTTGTTCGTGCCGATTTGAGTTTCCGACTACAAGAAGGAAATCTCAAAGGCAAGGGCGATTATAGCCCTTTTTGTTCCAGACCTTCTTACATTAATTCTATTCAGACGCATAAAAAAAAGACTAAAATATTTTCCATACTTTAATCTTATTTTCCTAATAATGCATTTAATATTTTATCTAACCAATTAGAATTATCTTCAATCACAACCTCTTCACTTGCTGGTTCTACATAATCCTTTTTATCCAAGCTAACATAAACTTTTTGGCTACTATCTAATTTTTGCATTCCTAATCTTTCTTCAGCTAATTTCTCTATATTAGATAAATTTAAACTATTTTCAAGATTTACTTTTAATTGCTCGTTTTCCTTTTCTATTGCTGCTAATTGAGTTTTCAAGTTTGCATTTTGATTAAACCTTTCATTAATAAGTGAATTTCTATAGCTAATGACAAGTAAACTTCCAAATATTAGAACAATATATGCAACTACCTTCACTTGAGATTTCAATTTTCTCTTAGGTTGTTGTTTTTTAGCTTTTTTATTTACCTTTGAAACTTTTTTTCTTCTATATTCCGGTTTAATTGGCTCATACACTGGTTCTAATTTTCTAGGACTAGTTTCATATTGGTATTTTCCATACCTATTATATGCCATTTGCTATTTTCACCTCTCTTTACATTATTTATCTTTTCTCTCAAAAATTCTTAGTTTAGCACTTTTGCTCCTTGAATTTTCTTCTTGTTCATCTCTTGATGGTATAATTGGTTTTTTCGTAATAATTTTTCCATAAGATTTATAATTACACACACAATAAGGTAAATCTTTTGGACATGTACATTTGCCTTCCGCCTCAACAAACGCATCTTTTACATTTCTTTCTTCTAATGAATGAAATGTAATAATTGCAAGCCTTCCATTTTCTTTCAACAACTTAATTGACTTCAAAGCTGTACTATATAAAGGTTCTAACTCATCATTTACCTCTATTCTCATAGCTTGAAATGTTCTTTTAGCTGGATGTCCATCATTTTGTTTTGACTTAGGAATAGATATTTTTATAATTTCCACCAATTCTGCTGTTGTTTCAATTCTTTTTTCTTTTCTTGCTTCACAAATATTTCTTGCAATACTTCTAGCAAAACGTTCTTCTCCATATTTGAAAATGATATCTGCAAGTTTCTCTTCAGTATATTCATTTACTACTTTTTCTGCCGTTAAATTTTGAGTTCTATCCATTCTCATATCTAGTTTTGCATTTCCTATATAGCTAAATCCTCTATTTCTTTCATCTAATTGATATGAAGATACACCTAAATCAAGTAAAATCCCATCTACTTTTTTTATACCTATCTGTTGTAATAACTCATCTATTTTATCATGATTTCCATGAATATATTTAACATTACTGTAATTTTTAAGTCTTTCCTGAGCTGCTTTTAAAGCTTCTTCATCTCTGTCAATACCTATGAGAAGTCCATCACTAGATAATTTTTTAACAATTTCTTCACTATGACCTGCTCCACCTAGTGTTCCGTCAACATATATTCCATTTGGTTTAATTTTTAATCCCTCAATACATTCATTTAATAAAACAGGTTTATGTTTAAATTCCAATTATTACACCCCATAGTTTTTTAATAGCATAAGCAGTTGGTATAATAATACCAACTGTATGCAAATGTCTTCAATTACCTAGTTTAAAGCAATTTTTGTCCTTTGTTTAATCTAATCTTTAGTTTATTTTTAATTTATCTTTTGATATATTTATGTATAAACAATCAACATTTTATCTTTTGAATATTTCATAAAATATCTTTTGTTTTATTAGCTCTTTAGTAAACATTATAATATTTTTTCTTTTGTTGTATTATTTTTATCTTTGGTTATAAAATATTTTTTATAATTTTTCTTTTGTACATTTATCTATTACTTACTGTTTATCTTTTGTTATAACAAATGAGGATTAAATATCTTTTGTTTATTATTTCTTTTTCTTTTGTTAATATATAAACTTTTTAATAAAGTTATATACCAAGCATTGTCATATTTTCCGCAATTTCATCAGCTGAAATATTTTCATCACTATTGTATTGTTTCCATTTGTCTCTGTTCCAAATTTCAATTCTAGTACCAACTCCTATTATAACAGCATCCTTTTCTAGATTACTGTATTCTCTTAGGTTACTGGCTATTAAGAATCTTCCCTGTTTATCTATTTCACACTCTATAGCCCCAGATAAGAAGAATCTTACAAAATCCCTTGCATTTTTGTTGGTAAGTGGAAGTGTTTTTAATTTTTCTTCAAAGTTTGTCC
>CALXEU010000033.1 GCA_944387395.1 uncultured Clostridia bacterium
ATTTTTGTTTAATAAATTTTTTAATTCTTGCTTTTCTTCTTGAGAATCGCACCAATAATTCAAATGAAAAAGAGCTATCATAGCTAATGTTTCACGCTTTATATTTTGCTTTTCTAATGCTATTGTAATATCGTATTGTGGATTATATTCATCATCTTTTTCTTCTTTAATCATTTGGTATAATTTTGATGGTAATTTCATTATATAACTTTCTCCCAACATATTTAATAGACAGTAAACTTCTGAAAATGTTTCTTTTGTTTTTATATCCATATATTTTTATCCTCCTGTAAAACAGTATTCTTATCTTATTTATTTTTTATCACTATTATATCATCTAAATTAATTTTATTATTTTTCAAACTATCGAATATAATACATACAAATCTATCTCCAGCATCATAAACATAATTATCTGATGCATATTCAACCCCATTATTTTTATATGTAAATTCTACATTATAAAAAATATTTTCTCCTATTTTTTGTTCATTTATTGTTATATCTTCATCTTTCACTGCTTCTTTTATATATTCTTCAGCTGTTTGCTTCTTATTTTCCTCTGTTTTGTCTTCAGAAAATACCATTATCATTTTCCTGAAGTCCTTACTTACTGCCAAGCAATCATACATTTGAACATATTCTTTTCCAAAATAATAATTTATTTGTTCATCTGATAAAATCGTCATATCTTCAGGTAATTCTAGTTTTAAACCGTCAACTCCCAATTCGTAAGATCTAATTTGACTGCCATTATCTAAATTCATTTTTTCTTTTTGTTTTTGTTCAGAAAAAACAATAATTCCAGCTAGTATGGTAGAAATTAAAAGTATTACAATAAAAGTTTTTAAATTACTTATACCGTATCTATATAATACACTTTTTTGTGCCTTTTCAGAAAAATAATATCTTCCAGATTTTTTCTTAATAATATTTTGTACTTTCAAATAATTAAAAATTCCTCTTGCTTTTTTTTCATCAAATTTTCTTCCAAGTTCCTCTATCATTAATTCCTTTGTAATAGTATGTTTTTTATCCATTGCCTCATTTTTTTCAAATGTTTCTTTAACTATCTCTATGTCTTCCTTAGTGTAACTATTATTTTCCACCTCATTATAAATTAATTTAATATTCTCACTATCTACCCCTGCTTTTATTTGTTTGTTTAGATTTATTATTATTCCACTAATTACAACTAAACTAAATAATAATGAAATTAGGTAATCGGTCGAAATAGCATTAAAAAATTCATTGTTAGAATATAAAATCTGAAAAGTTTCAACACTAATTTCAACACCATTTTGAACCATCATACATATTGGTATAATAATAAACATAGTTATGGTTATAGCAATAAAAGATGAAATAGAAATAATAACTGGAAACTTCTTATCTATTTTTGCTTTAGTTATTTTATACCCATAATAGCTACATAAAACTATTACTATTGCTAATATTGCGTACATCATATTAGCAAAAATATACATAAGTACCCAAGGAATTGAACCTACTAAAGCACCTATTAGTGATCCTATAATTCCTATGGTATAATTATTTTTTACTTTTTCTTCCATAAAAACCTCCATTTAATATAAAATAATTGGTATAGATGAATTTATATTATTGTATAATGTTTCTGCTGCCCAATATGGTAAGTTTACACATCCATGTGATCCATTCGTCATATATATATTTCCTCCAAAACTACTTCTCCAAGATGCATCGTGAAATCCTATTCCTCCATTAAATGGCATCCAGAATTTTACTGGTGACGCATACTCACTTCCATCACTATTGTAGCCTTCTAAAGTAGTATCTGTAGTCTTATATGTTAAATAAAATATTCCTGGAGGTGTAGCATAACCTCCTGCAACATTTCCTGTTACACATGGTGTATTCAAGATTTGCTTGCCATCTACATACATCCATACTCTTTGTCTCGATAAATCAAGTTCAACATATGTACTAATATTTAAATAATTTGGAAGTGGATTATATATTACATCAAATTCTGCTGATTTACCTTTTTTTAGCTGTTCCTTTGTTCTTTCTATTTCTTTTTCTTTATTTATTGTCGCATATGTACTTCTACCAAATGAAATATTTATTTTTCCTGATCCAGTTGCTTTAAATGGCGTTGAAGTTAATTGGTAAGAAGCTTTGTTTGCAAGTTTGTCTACAAATTTAGGAACGTTTTTATCTATATCAATTCCATAATTTCCTTTATCGTCTTTATAAATCCATTCCTTCATAGTTTTATCATTCAACGTTACTGTACCATCATATTTAGTTTTATATTTAATGCTCACGGATAGAATTGAATTTATATAATCTTTCTGCTCATTTAATTTTTCATTATCTGCCTTAATTCTTGGTTCTATATTTGTTATTGTTCTAAAATCTATTGTGGTTTTTCCTTGTTGTAATTCACTAATCATAAATTCATATGCATCTTAAAATTTTACTTCATTTCCATATCGTTCTGGTTTTACTACTAATCGATTATTTTCGTCTAGTTCTAAATATGCATCTTTTGGTTTTTTCATTTCGCTTTTAAAAATAGACAAAGAACTTAAATAATTTTTCACTTTATTCTCATCTACAGAATATAAATCCGGAATATTATAATTCTTTGAACTAATTGCATTTTCTTCTTGTTGCTCAAAAAGTATTTTTTTTATTTCTTTATAATTTTCTAATTTT
>CALXEU010000034.1 GCA_944387395.1 uncultured Clostridia bacterium
CTGTTATTAAAGCAACTTTACTCATTATTTTCTTTCCCTTCTTTTATAAAATTTATAGTTTCTTTTAATGTTTGAACATTGTTTATGTTTAGAATATTTATCTTTTTATCAACAGTCGTTCTCTTTACAAAACCAGATAAAGTCTTGCCTGGTCCTATTTCTATAAATGTATCTACACCTTCGTTTATCATAGTTTCCAATGTTTTTGAAAATCTTACTGGACTTATAATATGTTTTGCAAGTATTTCTTTTACATCATCATTTTCTTTGTACTCTGTACCATCTATATTTTTTATTACTTTACTTTTAAATTTATGTAATTCTATTTTTTCTAGTTCTTTTCTAAGTAGTTCTGAGCTTTTTATTAGTTTTTTAGTATGGAATGGTCCTGCAGTTTTTAGAGCCATAACTTTTCTTGCTCCCATTTCTTTTGCAATATTTTCCGCTTCTAGCACTGCATCTTTTTCTCCAGAAATTGCTACTTGACCTGTGCAATTATAATTTGCAGGAGAGACAAATCCATTTTTTACTTTTTTACATACATCCTCTACTTGATTATCTGTTAGTCCTAGTATTGCAGCCATTTGCCATTCTCCCTCTGGTACAAAATCTTCCATGTATTCTCCACGTTTTTGAACAGTTTTTATTCCATCTTCTAGTGATAATGCTCCACTGTATATTAATGCTGAATATTCTCCCAAGCTTAATCCTGCTGAAACTTTTGCTTCAATTCCATTATTTTTTAACACTTCTAATATTGCTAATGAGTTAGTAAGTATTGCAAGTTGTGTGTATTTTGTTTTGTTTAAAACATCTTCTGGACCTTCGAATGAAATTTTTGCAATGTCTATTTTGGTTATTTCTTTTGACTTGCTATATATTTTCTTTACTTCTTCGTATTCTTCATAAAGGTCTTTCCCCATTCCTACACTTTGTGAGCCTTGCCCTGGAAATAAAAATCCTATATTCATTTAATTTTCTATCCTTTCAGTTATATCTTTTTCAAATAAATTACAAAATTTTTCTATAAATTCTTCTGTATTTACATTTACATCAAATTCTTTCTTTATTGAAGTTGCTGTATCTTTTATTTCTTTATTAAAAATTGTTTGATTTGTATTTATACCAATTCCAATAACTAAAGCCTTTACAATTTCTTTTTCAACTTTTGTTTGTGTTAGTATTCCTCCAATTTTTTTCTGATTGTAAACTATATCATTTGGTTGTTTTATATTTAATTCAATTTTATAATCTGTTTTGAATATTTTAACTATAATTTTTGCAATTTCTACTGTTAAACCTTTAAGTTTTTCTATTTTACAATTAGTTCTTATTAAAAATGAAAATGCAATATTTCCTGCTTCATCTGTATGCCATGTTCTTCCGTGTGTTCCTTTTCCCTCTGTTTGAATTTCTGCCATGACTAATGTTCCACTTGGTGCATTTTTTTCATATAATCTCCATATTTCATTTTGAGTTGAATCTATCTTTTCATAATGAAATTTATTTTTCCATAAGAATTGCATTTAAATTTTCCTGCCTTTTTATTTTATTTGTAGCGGTTTTAATTAGTGGTTCTTCTGTTAATATTATTCCTCTTATCGCCTTGTATTTAGGCATTAATGAATTTACTTGTTTAACTTCTTTTGAAAGAGCATTATAAATTTCTTCGTCTGTTTCTACATTATAAACTTCTTTTACAATTTCTCTATCATAAACTATTTTTACAAATATCTTTATATCATCTTTATCTTCTGCTTTTTGCTTTCCAAATATAAAAGATTCTTTTACTCCTTCTATTCTGTTCGTTAAATTTTCCATTTCTTCAGGATAAATATTTTTTCCATTTTTAAGAACAATAACATTTTTCTTTCTTCCGCAGATAAATATATATCCTTCTTCATCTATTCTTGCTAAATCTCCTGTGCAAAACCATCCATTTTCAAAAGCATTTTTATTTGCCTCTTCGTTTTCATAATAGCCAAGCATTACACTTTTTCCCTTAACTAGTAGCTCTCCTACTCCGTCTGAATCTGGATTTTTAATCTTAACTTCTACACTTGGAACAGCTTTTCCGATTGAACCTATTTTGTGATATTTATTATTTCCTACTCCAATTACTGGGGATGTTTCTGTTAATCCATAACCTTGCACCATATTTAATCCAAGTAGTCTATATTTTTCTTCGATTTCATTATCTAGTGCTGCAGCTCCACTTATGAATAGTTTTATATTTCCACCTAACATATTGTGTATTTCTTTAAATGCTTCTTTTTTCTCTTGCATTGTACAGTTTCTATATTTTTCTTCTTTTTGTAATATTTCTTCTAATGTTCCTTCTTTTTCAAAGTTCTTTCTTATTATTTTAAATATTCTTTCATATACAGCAGGCACGCATGCCATAACTGATACATTATACTCTTTTAGATTTTCTATTACATGTCTTATTCCATCTGAAAATACTGTTTTTGCTCCTTTGTAATAGCTAAACAAGAATCCAACTGTACATTCGAAAACATGGTGAAGTGGTAGTATTGAAAGTATAACATCTTCTGAATTTACATCTAATATAGATCCTATATCCATTAGGTTGGTACAAATATTTTCATGTGAAAGCGCAACTATTTTTGGTTCCGACGTTGTTCCTGATGTGAATAGCATTATACTCATTTCTTTTGGATTTATTTTTGCATCTATATATTCTCTATCTCCATTTTCTAATAATATTTTTCCAGTTTCGATTAATTCTTTTTGAGAATATATTCCTTCTTTGTTTTCTATTAAATCCATTGAAATAATGTGTTTTAATTTTCCTATTCCGCTATATTTTATTTTTTCAAGTGTTTCAACGTATTTGCCAGAACAGAATATTGCTTCTACATTGGATTTTTTATTAGATTTTTTAATTCATTTTCTGGTAAGGACTTATCTAGTGGAACAACAATTCCAACTCCACATACTATTGCTAAATAAGCTATTTCCCACTCAAATCTATTTTCTCCTATTACAGCAATTCTTTTGTTTTTTAATCCCATATTTATAAGTGAAGTTCCAAGTTCATTTATCATATTTCTTACTTCTTTATGTGTGTATGTTATATATTTATTTTCTTCTATTTTTATTTTGTATGCTATATTTTTTCCATATAATTCATTTGTTTTATTAAGCATATCTTTTAAGTCTGTTATTTCTAAATATTCATATAATCTTTCGCTCACTGCTACCTCCTTAATTGTATTAAGATAATATATCACATTTATTTTATATTTTGAATAGAATGAGCGGTCAGTTCAAACAATAAATTAGAAACCTCTCAATAATTATACTTTGTTGAAAGGTTTCTAATTTATTTCTATATATTTTTTGGCGTATTATTATACATTTTTTTTAATAATATATTTTTCATTTCAATTATATCATAGAAAGGAATATTTATGCCTTTTTGAGCTAACTTAATAACATTCGTAGACATTGCTATTATTTCATCTTTCAGTTTTTCAGTAATTTCTACATCTTGCATTTTATTTTGATATTTGCTTTCTATATATTCTTCTGTTGTTGGAAAAATATTCTGTATTAAGAATGTTTTTTCTTTCCCTAAAACTTTGCCAAATACAAAGTTATAAACTTTTTTTCTAGTCTTTTTCTTACTTTTATAAATAGTTTTGTACTTATCTACTTTACTAGAAATTGGTACAAACCATATTATTTCTTCATTCTCTTGGTCATTAAAACAAAAAAAGCAAGGTCTCTTGTTTCCATTTTCCTTATTTTGCATTAGTTTATAATCTTTAAATACGTCAAAAAATTTATCCTTAATAAAATAAAATTTTCCATTTTCTACTTTCATTTATGCCTCATTTCTAGCAAAAAATCTACCTATAAAAAGGTAGATTTTTATTAACATTTGTCCACCTACGCATTTATTTGTCGCAAGTAGGGTTGCGAGTAACATTTGTTCACCTGTGCATTTATACCCCGCAAAACAGGGTTGCGGCTAACATTTGATTTGGACAAGATACTTAAGTATCTACATTATTATATTCATTATACATACTTTTTATTAATATTTCAAGGCTTTTTACTAAATTTGTATTTAATATTTATTTATTACGCCTTACATCATAGACACTATCTATTTTACGAATTGCTTTTATTATATTATTTAATTGAGCTATATTTGTTACTTCTAGTGTTAACTCTGTTAAAACAATTCTTTCTTTCGAAACTTTTGAACTTACATTAATCATTGGTGCTTTTTGTGCTGTAACTGTTGCTATAATGTCTGCTAATAATCCATCTCTATCATTAGAAAATACTGATATATCTACATTGTAGCTTGATGGTTTGTCTACATACCATGATACATCTATCATTCTATTTTCTTCAGAAACAAGGTCTTTTACATTTTTGCAATCTTTACGGTGAACAGATACTCCTCTACCTTTTGTTATATATCCTACTATTTCATCTCCAGGAACTGGATTACAGCATTTTGATAATTTTACTAAACAATTGTCTATTCCTTTTACAATTACTCCAGTTTCAGAAGGTTTACTTACTTTTCTTTCCTTAGAAAGTTCTTCTATTTTTTTATCAACATTTTCTTCTTTATGAGATTTTCTATATTCTTCTAATAGTCTTGAAATAATTTTATTAGGAGTTATTGTTCCAAATCCAACAGCAGCATACATGTCTTCTAGTTCTCCCCATTTGTATCTGTCTATTACTTTATCTACATACTCTTGTTTAAATAATTCAGAATATTCTACTCCTATCTTCTTTGCTTCTTTTTCTAATATTTCTTTTCCTCTAACAATGTTGTCTGCTCTTTCGTTTTTCTTAAACCATTTTTGAATTCTGGTCTTAGCTGTACTGCTTTTTACAAATTTTAACCAATCTCTACTTGGTCCTTTTGAATTATCTGATGTAAGAATTTCAATTATATCTCCATTTTTTATCTGAGTTACAATTGGCATCATCTTACTGTTTATTTTGCATCCTGTCATGTGGTTTCCAATTTCTTCGTGTATGCTATATGCAAAATCAATTGGTGTTGCACCTCTTGGCAATACTAAGATTTTTCCCTTTGGAGTAAATACATACACTTCATCTTCAAATAACTCTGTTTTTAGTGTATTTAAAAATTCTTGTGGGTCTTGCATATCTTTTTGCCATTCCAAAGTTTCTCTTAGCCATGAAAGTTTATCTTCAGATACTACAACATTTGCTTTCTTTCCTCCCATAAAACTTGCTTCTTTGTATGCCCAGTGTGCAGCAATACCATATTCTGCAATTCTATGCATATCCCATGTACGAATTTGAACTTCAAAAGGTGTTCCTTTTGGTCCAATTAATGTAGTATGTAATGATTGATACATGTTTGGTTTTGGTACAGAAATGTAGTCTTTAAATCTTCCAGGCATTGGATTATATAATTCGTGTACTACTCCTAAAGCTGCATAACAGTCTTTTACTGAATTTACAATTATTCTTAGTGCAAATAAGTCATATATTTGATCAAGTGATTTGTTGTCTCTTTGCATTTTTCTATAAATACTGTATAAATGTTTTGCTCTTCCTGTAATTTCAGCATTTATTTTTTGCTTTTTTAGTTCTTTTTTTATTTCTTCCATTATCTGGTCTATGAACTTTAATCTTTCTTCACGTTTCTTATCAATACCTTCAACTAATTCTCTATAGTCTTCTGGATATAAATATTTAAAAGATAAATCTTCAAGTTCCCATTTTAGAGTGTACATACCAAGTCTGTTAGCAAGTGGTGCATATAAATCCATTGTCTCTCTTGCATTTGCAATTTGTCTTTCTCTTGTTAAAAATTTTAAAGTTCTCATATTGTGGAGTCTATCTGCAAGTTTAATTAAAATTACTCTAATGTCTTTTCACATTGCAAGGAACATTTTTCTGTAGTTTTCTACCTGTTGCTCCTGTTCACTAGAATAATTTAACTTTCCAAGCTTTGTTACTCCATCTACCATGCTTGCTATTTCTTGTGAGAATTCTTTAGAAAGATCCTCTAATGTAATATCTGTGTCTTCTATAACATCATGTAGAAGGGCTGCGCATATTGTACTTTCATCTAATCCTAGTGTAGATAATATATATGCTACTTGAACTGGATGAATTATATATGGTTCTCCTGATTTTCTTAATTGTTCTCCATGCTTTTCCTTTGCAAAGTCGTAAGCTCTTTTAATTAGCTTTAAATCTGCTCTTCTATTCATTTTTTTTGTTGTTTCTAATATCTCTTCGATTGTATGATTGATAATTTCTGACATTTATATCAACTCCCTTTTTTTCTTTAAAGAATGCTATGTCTCAAATCCTTTATATTTAATTGTATGTTTTCTACACCTCTAAAGTTATTTATTTCTAAATTTCCAACTAAGTCTATTTTGCTGTCTATTGGATAGTCTGTTGCTAGATTTCCTAAATTAAATCCTATAGAGTCTATCTGCTTACCATCATCTTTTATTGTCATTTTTAAGTGTTTTCCTTCTGACAAGGTTCTTATTGATTCTATTTTTACATTGCTTATTTGAAATAATGGTATTTTGTTGGCTTCTCCAAATGGTTCTAATAATTCTAAATCTTTTATGTCTTGAATTGTTATGTCTTGCATGTTTATTTTTTCATCTATTTTTATAATCGGAACAATTGATGAAACTTCTTCTTTTATTGCATATTCTTCTAGTTCTTCTTTAAATTTTTTGAATTCTGATGTCTCTATTGTGAGTCCAATCGCCATGCTGTGTCCACCAAATTGTTTTATATGATTATTGCATTTTTCTAATGCTTCGTGTAGGTCAAAACCAGGAACACTTCTTCCTGAACCTCTTGCTATGTTTTCTTCTTCAAAGCATACTAATATACTTGGTTTTGAATACATTTCTGTTATTTTTGAAGATACTATTCCTATTACTCCATGATGCCAATTTTCTTTTCCAAGAATTATGCAAGGTAATTTCTGTTCTTCTTTTGAATTTAACATTTCTTGTACTTCGTTAAATATTTTCTTTTCTATATCTTGTCTATCTTGATTATATCCATTTAGTTTTGCTGTTAATTCTTTTGCTTCCTCTATATTGTTTGTTAAAAATAACTTTAATGCTTCGTCTGCATGTCCCATTCTTCCACATGCATTAATTCTTGGTGCAAGTCCAAATGAAACAGTAGTTGAATTTATTTTTGGGTAGCCCGTGCTTTCTAATAATGCTTTTAGTCCTACATTTTTAGTTTGATTTAATAATCTTAGTCCTAATTTTGCAATTGTTCTATTTTCGTCAACTAATGGTACTATATCTGAAATTGTACCAACACATACTATGTCTAAATATTTTAGTGATTTTTCTTCTGGTAAATTTAATTTTTTAGAAATTGCTTGTGTTAGCTTAAATGCTACTCCACATCCTGCTAAACTATTAAATTTGTATGTACTGTCTTTTCTTTTGCAGTCCACAACCGCTATTGCTTTTGGCAATTCCTCCGATGGTTCGTGGTGGTCTGTTACTATTGTGTCTATTCCTAATTCTTTTGCTAATTCTACTTCTTTATTTCCAGTTATACCACAGTCTACCGTAATAATTAATGTAGTTCCATCTTCTGCTATTTTTCTTATTGCATTTTCATTTAGTCCATATCCTTCACTTAATCTGTTTGGAATGTAAATATTTGTATTTAATCCACATTCTTTTAAAAATCTGTGTAAAACTGTACTGCTCGTAATTCCATCTACATCATAGTCCCCATATATTGTTACTTTTTCTTTTTCTTCTATTGCTTTTATTACTCTTGATACAGCTTTTTCCATATCTGGCATTAAAAATGGATCATGAAAATCACTTCTTCTTGGGTGGAGAAATACTTCTATTTCTTCAGTTGTTTTTAGTCCTTTATTTGAAATCATTGCTGCTACTAATTTGCTTATATTAAATTCTTTTGATATTCTTTCCACTTCTTCGTTATTTGTGTTTATTAGTTCCCATTTTTTGTTCAATTTACAAGTCCTAAGTTAGCTTTCTAACTTTCCTTTCTTTTTTGTTAAAAATTTACATATTTTATTGACTTTTTTCTTATAAATAGATTATAATAAATATAGGAAATGACAAATCCACAAACGTGGTTTTACCAGATTTGTTGAGAAGACTCACATCTATCTAGCAAAAGTACAGATGTGAGTCTTTTTATTTATGTAGTTGCTTATCAACCCAGTTCTTATAAAGAACTGCTGTTAAGGCAACGTTTAATGTTAAAGATAACATTAAAGATATTAGAAAAAATAGTATCACTTTAACCATAAACATCACCACCCTTCCTACGAGGAATCGTAAAATTGGTGGCAAAACCACATCTGCTTTTCATCATTTCCTATGGCAATTATTTTACAAAATTCTTTTTATTTTGTCTACAAATTCTATTAAATTTATAAATAATTTTTTACCAATAAGACAAATGGTTAAATTTCCACTCATATTAAATTATTTTTCTAATTTTCTGTAAGTGGACGCATTAATGGATATAGTACTACATCTCTTATGTTGTCACTATTGGTTAAGAATTGTAAGAATCTATCTATTCCAAGTCCCCAACCAGAAATTGGTGGCATACCATATTGCATTGCTCTTATGTATTCTGTGTCTATACTCATTGCTTCTTCATCACCATTTGCTTTTAGCTTGCTTTGTTCTATTAATCTTCTTTCTTGTTCATCACAATCTACTAGCTCTGAATATCCATTTATTATTTCTTGACCGTTTACTACTAATTGGAATCTATCTGTTATGCTTGGATTTTCATCATTGCTTCTTGCAAGTGGTGATAAATCTATTGGGTGCTTGATTAAGTATGTTGGATTTATTATTTTTGGTCTACTTACTTTTTTGTATAATTGATCTATTAGATTTCCTCTGCCTAATGATTCTAGATTTTCTACTTCTAGCTTTATATCTTTTGCTTTTATTTCAGCAAGTAAACTTTCAGCTGTTTCAAATTTGTCTATATCTATTCCGCAATCTTTTAATATTAGTTCTCTAAAAGATATAACTGGCCATTCTCCGCCAAAGTCAATTTCGTTTTCTCCTATTTTTATATTTAGATTTCCATCATATAATTTTGATAATATGTATATAATCATTTCTCTTAGGAATTTCATATTATCTTTATAACACCAATATGCACTGTATCCTTCTACCATTGTGAAGTCTTGTAAATGGTTTGCATCCATTCCTTCATTTCTAAAGTCTCTTGCAATTTCGTAAACGTTTGTAAATCCACCTATTATTAGTTTTTTTAGAGTTAATTCTGGAGATATTCTTAAATATACGTCCATATCTAGTGCGTTATGGTGTGTTATAAATGGTCTTGCAGTAGCACCAGAAGCTGTGTTTTGAAGAACTGGTGTGTCTACTTCTAAAAATTCATGGCTATCTAAAAATTCTCTTATTAATCTTATTAGTTTAGTTCTTAAAACAAATCTTTTTTTAGTATTGTCGTTCATTATTAGGTCTAAGTGTCTTTCTCTGTATACTGCATCTTTGTCAGTTAGTCCATGGAATTTTTCTGGTAGTGGTCTTAATGCTTTTCCTAGAAATGTGTATTCATAAACTTGCACGCTTTTTTCTCCTGCTTGTGTTGTGAAAATGTCTCCTTTTACACCTATAAAATCTCCAATATCTACTGTTTCATGTAAAAACTTATATGTTTCTTCTCCTAAATCATCTCTTTTTATGCATAATTGTATATGTCCTTCTAGGTCTCTTAAATCTATAAAACTGATCTTTCCTAGCTTTCTCTTTGACATTACTCTTCCTGCAATTGAAACATTTTTTGTTTCGTCTGGTAGCTCTCTTGCTTCCTTTATTGAGTGTGTTCTTTCATATCTTTCTGGATGTACTGAATTTCCACTGTCTATGATTTTTTGCATCTTTTCTCTACGAACTTGCATTAATTCATTTATATCTGCCATTTTCTGTATCTTTCCTTTCATTGTTCTTTTTTCTTCTTATATTTTTATGTAACCATTATATTGCAAAATGCCTTTGGTGTCAATGTTTTTGAGATAATTTTTTGTTTCATATAAATATAAAAAATCTAGCATGATTTTTATTTCACACTAGATTTCTATTTGTCAGTTTCTAATTTTTATTATTTATGTTTATTGCCAAGTTAGTATTGGATATCCATTGTTTATGTTATTGGTATCTTCTTTAAAAGATTCTCCTAATATCGTTGATAATGATTTTAATTCTTCTGGACTTTTATTAAGTACTCCTTCACATTTATCTATATCATTACCATTATTAACAGAACCATCTAAATAATAACAGTTATTAATTTCTGCTTCTTCATCTATTCCTGCTACAATACCATAATGGCTATAGTCCACATAAGTAATTCCTTCTAATTTTGTAATATTGCCTATATTATAACAATTCTTAACACTACTTCCTTGAAGACTTTGCCCTGTTATACCTCCTGGCTTTATTGCCACTACCGATCCTGTATTGTAACAGTTTAGAATCTTGCTTTTCATACTGTTTCCAACAACTCCACCTACATTGATTGTTCCACCACTTACACTTCCAACGTTATAACAGTTAATTACTTCTGAATTATTCTTTAAAACTCCGGCGACACCTCCTATGCTTGATGCTGTTCCTTCTATATTTGCTTTACTGTAACAATTGATTATTTTACTCATATCTGCAAGTGCAACTACACCTCCAGAATTTTTTTCACATCTTATAGTACTATTTTCACCTATTCCCAAATTTTTTATTACACCATTTTTTACATATCCAAAAAATCCTTGACGAAGACTATTATCATTAATTACCATACCATCTATTTCATATCCTTTGCCATCGAATATACCATTAAAAGTAGGAGTTTTCTCATCCAAATCATGATACTCTTTTCCTATGGGAGTCCATAGAGTATTGTCTAATACAATGTTAGTAGTTAAATATACATACTTTCCTTCATAAGTATTTCCACTATTAACATCGTCTCTAAATGCTTTTAATTCTTCTGCTGTTCCTATTTTTATCATATTACTTTCATCAATTATGTCTCCCGTGCTTTCTATATAATAGCTTCTTTTCGTGTCATTCATATTTATTAGGAAACTTCCATCTCCATTATCTGTTACTGTAAAATCCTTGTTGTTTCCAAATTGTTCTTTTAGTGCTTTTTCTAGATTAGTTTTAGATATTTCTAGTGTATTAACATCTTCCATTTTACTTGACGAAATAGCCATTTCTATTCCTTCTTTTTCTTGTGACTCATCTGTCTTTAATGCTGCCTCCTGTGCTTTTGTTATTAGTCCATTTGGTCCTAATACTAAATTAATACTTACTCCTGCAAGTATTAGCAAAATAACTATCGTAACGACTAATGCTATTAAAGTTATTCCGCCTGTTTTGTGTCTTAATTTCTCTCTTGTTTTTCATTTTTCTTTTTTCTCCTTTATTTTTAATTTTCAATCATTTTAGGTCTGAGTTACCTGTTTTTTAAACGCAAAAAAGACAGAAGTGTTATTTTCATAACATTTCTATCTTTAAATATTTTTTATTTATTTCTTGAGAAGTAATTTTTGCGTTTGATAAATAAGCCTTAGCTTTATTTACTAAAGTTAAGCTCTCTCTCTCTCTCTCTCTCTCTCTCTCTAGAGTACCAAGGGTTTTAAGTCTTAGCATAATTTTACTTCTCTCCTTTGCGTTTTGTTACTTTTTCATTCTAGCATAACAAATTTTTATTTGCAATACTTCTTTTATTTAGTTATCCATTTTACTAAATCCAAGTTTGCAGGTTCTAGTATCATATCACTCTTTGGCATAACTCTAAATGTATAGCCATAGTTTCCTCCAGAATTTAGTTCTATTGTAGCTTGGTATTCATATTCCTTTGTTTCTTCATTTGAATTAATTAGTTCCATTGGAATTATAGAAATATTATCTACAATACCATTATCTAAAATCTGTCCATAATATACTTGTGCTTCTATACTTTCCTTTGAAATGTTTGGTAAATATACCTTGCATTTTACCTGAATTTTATTTCCAGCATCTATTGTTATATTGTCTAGATTTCCTCTTTCTTGTTTTATTGTTATCTTATCCCAATTTGAATATAAATTGTTTTTCCAAGCATTAAATTCAGCAACTGTTGTTAAATCTGTATAATATTTATTATATAAATTGCAAAGTGGTATATAGAATTTTGAGGTATAGTCTATTAACATTCTTGATGTACTATATTTTCCACCAGTTGTTGCAATTGAATTTTTCATCATTTTAATCCACTTGCAAGATAATCCATCTACATTTTTGTCGTAATATGTTGGAATTATTTTATTTTCCAAAGTTTGATACATACTCTCTGAGTCTGCTCTGTCTTGGTCTTCATATGATGAATATTCTCCATTTGTTCCTATGGTCCATCCATCAGTCTGGTCGTAGCCTTCTGCCCACCAACCATCTAGAACGCTAAAGTTAATTACACCATTTACAGTTGCTTTTTGACCACTACCAGAAAAATTCCATGGACTAACTGACAAAGATGCAGTATACAGAGAAAGACACTTAGACTTAATAATGAACGACGACACTAAAAAAAGATTTGTTTTAAGAACTAAATTAATAAGATTAATGAGAGAATTTTTAGATAACCACGAATTCTTAGAAGTAGAAA
>CALXEU010000035.1 GCA_944387395.1 uncultured Clostridia bacterium
AGCCTGTAACTCCTAGAAGTGTCTGGAATTTCTTGCCTTCTTCTATTCCTTTTGATAGGTATTCTATTGCTTTTGGTTGGTCTCCTGTTGGCTTATAATCTGATACTAAATTAAACATTTTTCCTCCCTTTGTGACCGATTAAAATGATGTCTATATGCCTAAAAATTCGTGTAAAGACCAAACAAATTCGTGTAATTTGTTCGCTTTTTTTGTGATTTCTGTAAACATAAAGTGCTTTTACACGAATGTGGTCACAAACTTCATATTTTTAAACTATTTAATTCTAAATAAAACTATTTAAAACTAAATATGATTTAATGCTATTTACAATGTTAAGTTTACCATTTTTTCGCAAAAAATACAAGATATGTTCTTATATCTTGTATTTTGTAATATATTAATTAAGTATGTTTTTAATGTATTCATCCATTATTTCATTTGTATAAGTATCTGTGCAATCTATCATTTTTATTTCATCATTGGCTATAACTTTCTCAATAAATGGCTCTAATTCTTCTAGGCAATCTTGTATGATTTCATTCTTGTCAGTATAGTTCTCAAATGTAATCATCTCTGAAGAATGTCCTAATTGTTTTGATATTGCTTTCATACTAAAGTCATTTTTAGCCAAAATAGTGGTATAAGTTGTCCTTAATTTGTGGAATGGTAAATCTGGTAAATTATTTTCTTCCTTTAACTTTTTAAAATGTTTAAAAACATAAGTCTTGCACCTTGGTCTACCACTACTTGAACAACAAATATAATTTAAATCTTGAAACGGATTACTCTTATCGTTTTTTCTTCTATTTCTTCTAGCTTCATATTTTTTTCTTTCTTCCAATATAGCCTCAAAAACCAAATCTGGAATATCTAATACCCTATAACTTGAATTTGTTTTTAATGGAATTTCCTGTTTAGTAAATGTCTTTAGCGGTACATCTTCTTTTTTACTTGCATACTTTTTTCCTAATTGTCTTTGTACATATAACTTGCGATTAATATAATCTATATCAGAATATTTTACACCATTTATTTCGCTTTTTCTTAATCCCATCAGAACTGCAAATAAGACATTTAAATAAATCGGTGTTTCTTTACTAGCTTTTATCATTCTTATTATTTCCTCTATTGTATATGTTTTTTTCGCATCAATTTTGAGTGTATGGTAATTATTACTAAACTCCTCTTTTTGTTCTTCTTTAGTTTTTCTTTGTATATCTTTGTTATTTATCTTTATACCTTTTGCAATGTTTTGTGGTATAAAGAACTTGACTACTGCATCATCTAGTGCAACAGATAATACTGTTTGAGTTAATTTAGAAACACTAGGCGAATAATTATATTCTTTTTCATAGAATTTCTTTATATGACCTTGCTTTAATTCTGTTAATTTTAAATTACCTATATTAGGAATTATATGATTGAATATACAATTTTTATAAGCATCAATACTTTGTTCAGACTTTAACCTATGTGGAACAATGTATTCAAACCAGTATTCCATATATTCTTTTAAAGTTACATTACTGTAAACTATATATTTTCTTGTTTCTAAATCTGCTATAACTTTATATCTTTCTTTTTCAGCTATATCTTTTTTGATAAAACCAGAATGTTGTATTGACCTTTTGCTATTATCGTCTAATGTCAATATAACTCTAAAACCATATTTATTTTTTATATTTGTAACATTATATACTTTATAATCTATATAGTTTATAGTTCTTAATTCCTTTGCCATAATTATGCCTCCATTATATTAGGTGTAAATTTATCGTTTATAAATGCTAATATTTTTTCTCTTTCTTCCATTACATCACAGTAAATTTCAAAGGTTGTATGAGGATTAGCGTGTCCTAATAAAGCAGATATTTTAATAATTGGAACACCTTGCTCTATTAAAATTGTAGCAAATAAATGTCTTAAACCGTGAACTGATATATTTTGAATACCAATTTTGGGGCATATCTTATATAGGTATCCATTAAAAGAATTTGGTATGTGAGGCTCTCCTGTTTTTTCTTGAAAGCTTATATAATTATAATCTTTAAACTCGTTATTGTTCTCTTTGCATTCTTCTAATAATTCTTTTCTTTTTTTTAGTTCTTTAATAATAACTTTTGGTACTCTTAAAATTCTATAACTATCTTTTTTAGGTGGTTTTTCTATAAGTTCATAATTGTCTACTTTAACTTTAAGCATTTCTGTATTTGTAGATATTGAAGGGCTATTTACTAATTGTCTTTGAATGTTTACAGTTTGTTTTTCTACATCAAAATCATCAAACTTTAATCCCATAATTTCTCCTTTTCTCAAACCACAAAATACTGCTAATAATATTTCTAAATACCAATTCCCTCCTTTTGTATATTTTAAAAGTTTTTTTAGCTCTTTTTCATTTAATACTTTTACCTTTGGCTTTTTTCTATAGTATTTCTTAACATTATTCATTGGATTATTTAAGATATAATTATCCCTTTCAGCATCTCTAATTGCTAAACTTAATACCTCTCTACACTTATTACCTGCTGATGCTGTCATCTTTGAAACCTCATCAAGTATTCTATTAAAATAATCTGCACTAGCAAGTTTTAGTTTTATATCTGCCATTCCATTATTTTGCTTTAAAAGGGGTAATATAAAATTATAAATAACATAAGCTACACCTGTTTCGTATGTTTTAGATATTTCATTTTCTCTAAATATATATTCAAACCAATATACTAGGTAATCAGACACCATTACTTCTTTATCTATCATTAAATGATGTGATGTTAAATCTTTTATGAAAGTTTCATTACACAAAAAATAACTTTCTTCAGCTTCTTCTTTTGTTTTAAATCCTCCTTTTTTTCCATATTTAACTTTATAATCATCTTGCAATTCTTTTGTTCTATGATACCAAGATCCTCTTTCATAAAAAGCTACACTTTTACTTTTAATTTCACTCATATTATATTTCACTCCTTTATTATTCTTCATTAAACCATTTATCAAAAGACTTTTTAGGAACTCTATATAATTTTCCTATCTTTATAACTTTGAAATAGTGAGTTCTTGAATATACATCTTCTAAAAAGCAATATACTTTATTTTTTCCTATTTTTAATATTCTTTGTATATCTCCTGCTTCGTAGATTGTGTTGTTTTTATCTTCTCCGTCCACTCAAATTCCTCCTTGTCAAAGGTACTTATGGTTTACAAACAGAATACCAGTACCTCATATTTTTTACAAATGTGTGATTTAATTTTTTACACAATTGATTTTTTATTTAAAATATCTAAAGCTGTATTTAATACCGTTCTTGAAGAATCTAATCTCATTATAATTTCCATTTCTTTTATGATGTCTTTTTCACAAAAACTCGTGTTAGTGCTTAATAATCTATGAAAAAGTACAATGCCATAAGCAAGTAATTCTTCATTGTTTATGGTATGGTAAAATGGAAAATTAGCAATAATATTTATATCTATATTTTTTAAAATATCTTTTACATCAATATTTTCAATTTGGTTTACTATTGATTTTACATACTCTTCTATTCTTTGATTATCTCCATTATTATTTACTTCTCTAAAAGCTAATATATAATATCCTAGAACTTGTTTTGTAGAGTATTCTGTATTTTGTAGTATTTTATTAAAATTCATTTAATCCCTCCTAGTATGAAAAAAACACACCTGTTCTTTCGTAACAAATGTGCTTTAATCATTATTTCATTCCTTGAGCAATTTTCATTGCTTTTTCAACTTTTTTCATCATCTCATAGTTTAGACAACCAATTTTTTCACATAATCTTATTTTGTCTATTGTTCTTATTTGTTCTGCTAGTATAACTGACTCATATTTTAGTCCTTCAAAGTTTTTTATCTCTATATGTGTAGGCTGAGTATCTTTAATATCTATTTTTTTGGTTATTGGAAGTATTAATGTTGTAGTAGAAAACATATTACCAATATTATTTTGAACAACTAAAACAGGTCTTTTCCCTTTTTGTTCACTTCCTATTGCTCCAAAAAGTTTGGCATAATATATTTCTCCCCTATAAACTGTTTTTGCTTCTTTTATTCCTTCCAATCTTAACCCCTCCATTCTTATGTGTTTCTATATATTCTATTTGTGCTTTTTCTTCGTCCTCTATTTCCTTTTGTGTTTTGTTCATATTCCCACCTACTATTATTAAATATGTAAGAACAGCCATAAATAACATAATAATAACTAACACTATCATTTTCTCTACTTCCTTTATAATTTGGAGCTACCAAATTATAGATAGCTCCATTATATTTTTTTACTATCTCTATATCATTAGATTGCAATTTGCGAAATTGCTACATAGGATTTTCACCTGCCTGTAAACAGACTTGCACTCAAGGCTTGCGACGGTCTTTTCACGCTCGAACTATGACTATGCAAAAGTATCATTCTGTCATTTATCTTCGCCTTATTAGGTGCGACCTAATATTTAAGCAATTCGGTTTTGTTTCCTCATATACTAGCTCCAAATGACAGTGTATCTAATGATTTTATTCACTTTTCAATGTGCAAAAAGTTTACTCCAAGTTTTTCAACTCACACATATAGGCAATTTTTTTTTATAAAATGTGACACTTTTTAATTATTTTTTAAATTTTTTATTTTATTAAAATCTTCTATGCCTTTAAAAGCTCTTTCTTCTATGTATTCTTTAGCATCTTGTGATACAACTCCATTAATTTTTGAGTGTTTATTTATTAATTCTTCAAATTCCATAATTATTTCAAATTTAGCTGTTATATCTCCATTTACCGCCTTATATATAATCTTAAAAAGTTCTTTATTATCTTCCATATCTATTTCTCCAATTCTTTTATAATTTTTTTCACTGCTCTACTTTTTATTTTTCTGATATTTGTTTGTGACAGTTTAGTTATTTCGGAAATTTCTGCCACAGAATAACCAGTTATGTAAAAATATAAAATTTTTTCTTCTCTTTCTTTTAAAAGAGAGAGTGCTTTTTTTAATTTTTTATTTTCTGTTAATTCACACAACTTTTGTGAAAACATATTTTCTGCACAAAAAAAGATGTCTTCGTCATTTATAGACAAAGACACCTGTTTTGTAGTATTTTCATTAAGTTCAACTATTAAATATTTTCTTTTTTTTAATTTTTTAGCATAATTAAAAGACAAATGTATTATCATTTTTTTCATATATGCTTTAAATGCTTTTACAACTGATTCAATTTCTGCTTCAGTATAATCTTCTAATTTCATAAAATTCACCTCCATTCCAGAGGCAAATTGCCCTAGAATAGAGGTAATAGTTAAAATACCTGTATTAATTTATTCATTTAATATAATTTTATGTACTCATATCTTCCTCCTCAACAAAAATAGTCTATAAATTTTAGTAATTATCATTTGTAATTCTTTAGTATGTTTTTAATATTATCAACCTATGTATTACAATTACCTCATATTATATAGACAATTTTGCCTTATTAATATAATAATAACTTTTTTAGAAAATACTTAAAAATTGCTAATACTTGCATAAAATTGCTAAAAATTGCTATTTTTTGCTATATATGGGATAATTTTCCATTTTATTGTTGCCATTTTATGTAAATAGTGTTATAATGTTCTTGATATTACATAAAAATTTTCTACAAAGTATTTTATAAGGAGGTATTTTTTGTGATTAGAGTAATGGTTGCAGAAGACAACATTGATTTCAATTCAATGTGCTGTAATTATCTAGCGAAAGATAAAGATATTGAAGTTATTTCTCAAACATTAGATGGAGAATCTACATTAATGAAATATTTGGAATTAAAACCAGATGCATTATTATTAGATTTAGATATTCCAAAATTGAATGGTTTGGAGATAATTAACACCTTATCTTTAGATACAAACGAAAAACACAAATGTAATATTATTGTAGTTTCTGGTAGTACAGATTTATGCCACAATTTGTATAATACATCAAAGGTTTATAGAATAATGCCTAAACCTGCAAATTTAGATGATATTCTTTTAACCATTAAAGAACTTTCTCCCAAAGTCGAACTATCCAATAATAAAATAAGAAATTTTCTTTTTAATTTAAAATTTAATCTATATTCAAAAGGTTCAATTTATTTAGTAGAAGCAATAAAGCTTGCTTATAAAGAACCTATTTTATTGTGTGATATGAAAAAACTATATTCAAGATTAGGCAATAAATATAATGTTAATCCAATTAAAATACAATGGAGTATAAGAAATTCAATAGAACTATTAAACAAAAATATATCTATTGATGTCTTACACTCCATTTTTCATATATACGGCAATGAAACATTAACACCTAAATATTTTTTTACTGCTACAGTTGAATATTTAAATAATGAATATCAATTTAACTAATTTTATAACTAATACCATAAAAATATCAGAGTAAAAATTGCTCTGATATTTTTTGTTTTAAATTTTATTTTTTTATTGTATTATTCTCAATATTTTTAAAGCTTTTTATAATATTCTCTGCTAAACTAAAAAATTCTTCTTGAGTTTTAGCATCTAGTTTTTTTATTTCTCTAAACATTTCTTTATATCTAATTTCTAATTGTTTGTCCATATCAAAATCATCCATTAATAGATAATCATAAGATGTATCTAATTCCTTTACTATTTTTCTTAATAGTGCTAATGATGGACATTTATTTTTTCTTTCTATATTTGATATATAACTTGGTACACTTCCAACTTTTTCAGCAAGTTCTTCTTGTGTATAATTCTTTTTATTTCTTGCTTCAAATATTCTTTTTCCTACATTATTTTCCATAACATTACCTCATTTATTCTATTATTGCCTATATAATAATATTTTAAGCAATTTTTTAGAATAATTTTGCAAGAACAAAATATTTGCTCACAGTAACATTATGAGTAAAAAAAATAAACTATTTTTCTCTGCAATATTTTTCTTCAAGACTTTTCGCTTGTTCTTTTGAAAGTCTATTATTTACTACTGCTAAATTTAATAAACTTCTAATATTTTCCCATTTCATACATTTACATTTTCCTTGTGCAGTTTGTTCAACATATTCTACAATTTCTTCAAATATATAATATGGTATGTTAAATTCTGTATTTATTTCTCCATTAATGTTCATCATATTACACCTCATAATTTATGATAACATTTATTTCCAATTAATGCAATAGTTTTATTAAAAAAAGTTGTTTGTAGTCCCCTTATTCTATAAAATATTTTGTTATATTGATTATTAGAGTTTTTAGGAGTGATAGTTATGTATTTATCTGATGCAATAAGAAAAAGATTAGAATTTTTAATAAAGTTGCACAATACCAATGGCAATAATCTTGCTTTATCTTGTGGTATTGATCGTTCTACTATAAATAGATTTTTAAGAAAAGAAAACAAATCTATAAAGATAGAAACACTTACTTTAATTTGCCAAGCTTTCAATATGTCTTTAAGAGATTTCTTTGACGATAAAATATTTGATGATGTTGAAGTAGATGATTAAAAATAGAGAACTTCATAATGAGTTCTCTATTTTAATTTTTTAAATTTTAGATAATCTTCCATTTATCTTTTTTGTAATTTTATACTATTCTCAAAAAAAATCAATTAATTTTAATGTTTATGTTATAAATAAGAACATTCCTTGTTCTTATTTATAACATATTGCTTTATACAACTATAATAAAACCATTTTAATTATAAACAATAATAATATTTTCTTATTCTAAATATCAGAACATTAAATCGTTTATTTTTTCTTTTATAATTCAAATATATTAGCCTTTAATATCATCTGAGATATTTTACTTTTTTCATTCATTGGTATATCCCATCTACTTGCAATTATGCTTTTTCCTCTTATATATTCAATTGTAGGGTCTCCTAATGTCTTACATAACTGTTTCTGTAATTCTACTTTATTAGTGTATATAGACAAAATATTTTCTTTGTATAATACATTTATTGTTGTCTCTGTTTCACTTTTATTTGATTCTTTATAGATTTTTTTGTTCATAACATTCCCCTAATTTCACTCACTACATCTACAATTCTCAATCTTTTGTGAATATTGCTATTTTTCATTTATAATAGTATTTAAAATACTATTATATCTATTTACAAATCTACTAATATCTCCATTTTTAGTGCTGTGGCTCATAATGAAATCTTCTATTTCACTTTCATACATTCTTAATTCTTCTTTTGTGTATTCTTTATTTTCTACTTTTAATCCTATATCATTTAACAATTCTATTTCCTTTGTAGTACATCTATCTAGTAAATTCATTTTTTTGCTCCTTTTATTTCTTATTTCATTAAAATTTTACATTCAATATCTTTATGTACTAATTTCACAAAATCTGTTGCATCTTGACTTGTTCCTACTATACTTCCATAGTGAATAGGAACTGCTATTTTAGGCTTTATTTCATTTATCAAATATGCTGATTCTTTAAAATCCATTGTATATGTTCCACCTACTGGAACAAATGCTACATCACATTTTACTTTTTTATTTTCTTCTGTTATGTCTGTATCTCCTGCAATGTAATATCTAACACCTTTTATTTCGATTATATAACCTACCCAACCATTTTCTTTTGGATGAAATTGCTTATTGGTATTATATGCTGGTACTGTTTCGAACTTAATTCCTTCTACCATATCGTTTTCTTCTGCTTCTACTGTAATAATGTAATCTTGTCTAAATCCTTTTTTTAACAATTTGGTCAGTAATTCTTCTGGGGCAACAATTACTGTATCTGCTTTTTTTACTCTATCTATATCTTCTTCAGAATAATGGTCATAATGATCGTGTGTTATAAATATTATATCTGCGTCATTATAATTTTTATCTATTTTAAATGGGTCTATGTATATTGTTTTTTCTTTACATATTTTTATACTACTATGACATAA
>CALXEU010000036.1 GCA_944387395.1 uncultured Clostridia bacterium
TTTTTTCAATTTTTCTAATACTACCATTAATAAAAGTAGGAGTAACTTTAGAAAATTCACATATAAATTCAAGTCTTTGCTTTAGACTTTCTTCAAATTGTAGTTCTTGCTTAATTATCTTCATTTACTTACACCATCCTTTCAATTGGATGATTTTAATATTGTTTATAGACAACAAAAAAATCAATCAGATTTTATTTTCTGATTGATTTTGTATCTATCTATTCAATTTAGTTCGAACAGATACGTCATTGGTGGGCAAGGATGGATTCGAACCATCGTACGCTCTCACGGCCAGATTTACAGTCTGGTGCCATTAACCACTCGACCACTTGCCCATTTGTATAAAAATGGTGCTCCCTCAAGGATTCGAACCTTGGACCCACCGGTTATGAGCCGGTTGCTCTGACCAACTGAGCTAAGGGAGCATCTCCTCAATGCATTACTAAGTATATAATATTTTTTTTAATATGTCAATACATTTTAAGAAAAATTTTATGCGTTTTTTAAAATTTTTGAAAATAAACGTCTAATACTAAAAAAAGATATAAATATCTTAAATTTATACAAAAGATAAATTTGCTTTTTCGTGACTATATGTTATAATAGAAAAAACAGGAGAAAGGAATTTGCATATGAAAATAATTAGAAGAATATTATTATCTATTTTAATTATATTACTAATTGTTATGTCTGTTTTATATTTAAATGGGAAGAAACTATATGAATCAAAAATTTCAGAGGAACCTATAGAAGAAAAAGTTCAGGCAATTAGAGAGAATGAAAATTATACTAAACTTTCAGATGTACCTGAATACTATAAAAATGCGGTTATAGCTGTGGAAGACCATAGATATTATAATCATGGTGCAATAGATCCTATAGCATTAACAAGAGCTGTTGTTAGTAATATAAGACAGGGAGCTTTTAAAGAAGGCGGTAGTACAATAACACAGCAGACAGCAAAAAATTTATATTTTATTGATGAAGGTAATGTTGTAAACAGAAAAATAGCAGAAATCATTATGAGTTATGAATTAGAAAACAAATACTCAAAGGATGATATCTTGGAATTATATATAAACACTATATATTTTGGAGATGGATATTATGGTATTAAAGAGGCGTGCAATGGATACCTAAACAAAGAACCAAGCCAAATGACTATTTCAGAAGCAACTATGTTAGCAGGGGTTCCAAATGCACCTAGTGTATATGCTCCTACTGCGAATATAGATTTAACAATAAGCAGACAAAAGAAAGTAATTTCTTCAATGGTTAAATATGAATACCTATCGCAAGAAGAAGCAGATCAAATAGAGCTATATGTTCACTAGAATACATAAAACTTAAAAAGCAAAGTTTAGATAGAGATTTGTTTAATAGAATACAAATCTTTATCTAATATTTTTTTTGCTACATTCACAAAGTTACATTCTGAATCTGTTAAGAATATTTCTAGATTACCAGAAGCTGTATCATTAGAATCTGATAATTCGCTCTTTAATTTTTTTGCAACAAGTTTACCGGGATTTATTATTTCACAACTTGAAGGCATTTCTGTTTTAAATATATTAGTAAATAAAGGGTAATGAGTACAACCCAAAATTAAAGCATCAACATCGGTCATATCAGCTAGATATTTACGAATAGAAAGCCTAGCGATTTCATTATCTGTCCAACCTTCTTCAGCCATAGGGGCAAGAAGAGGACAAGCTCTACTTTTAACAATTAATCCATGTTTACACATAGATAAAGAGGATTGCCAACTACCGCTTTTAATTGACCCTTCGGTAGCTAAAACTCCAACTTTAGATATATTTGAAGAAGTAGATATATAATTGCAAGTTGGTTCAATCATTCCAATAATAGGAATAGAATATAAATCTTTAACAACATCTATAGCTTGACTTGTAGCAGTTCCACATGCAATTACAATAGCCCTTACATCTTTAGAAATTAAAAATTCAATCCCTTGCTTTGTATAGCTTATAATATTATCTCGAGACTTAGGACCATAAGGAAAATTCTTAGTATCACCTAAATAAACAATATTTTCATTAGGAAACATATTTCGAACCTCCTTATAAACAGTAAGTCCTCCTACCCCAGAATCAAACATACCAATAGGTCTAATATCCATAATAAATTAATTCCTTTCACATTAAAATATACGTACATCCAATTATATTATAATATAAAATATTTTATCATAATATGTTTAATATTACAAAACAAAAAGAATAAAACATAGAAAAAATAATTTAAAAATGCACAAAGATTATAAAATAATAATAAAATATATTAAGCAATTGCTAAAAAAAGAAAGGAAGATTTAAAATGGAATACGATAAAAATATATGTCCAGTTGTTAACATTGATGGAGTAATAGAAACAGGAAAGCAATATGATCTAGATATTACTCTACCAGAAGATAACAGAAATGTAATTTATGGAATAGTAAAAGACTGTTACAAAGAACCAGTAGCTGATGCAGTAG
>CALXEU010000037.1 GCA_944387395.1 uncultured Clostridia bacterium
GCATCAAAAGATGGAAAATATGGTATTATTGAAGCAAATGGAGCAACAAAGTTAGATTTTAAATATAATTATCTTACATACATAAAAGAAGCAGATATTTTAGAGGGAGAAACAGAAGGAGTTAACACAGACTTATTAGACAGAAACTTTGAAGTAAAATTATCAGGAATAGTTTCAGAAATAAATACAGAAATTGGATATTTAAGATTGAGAGAAGGGACCGAATACAAATACTACAATTTTAAATTCGAAGAAAAGAAAAGTCAAGAAATATTAACTTCAAACACATTATTCCTAGCAAAAAAAGATGGAAAATATGGATTTGTAGATAAAAATGGAATAGTAATAATAGACTATATTTATGATGATGCAACAGAACAAAATTCTTCTGGATTTGTAGCAGTAAAGAAAGATGGCAAATGGGGAGCAATAAATTCAAAAGGTGAAACTGTATTAGAACCAAGTCTAGAACTTTCAAATAATTCAGTAATTGACTTTATTGGTGTTTGGCATCTAGCAGAAGATTTAAATGCATCGTATTACACAAGATAATATATTATTAGGGATGGGTTATTTTACTATAAACTGTCCCTAAAAATATAGGAAAGGATAAAAAATGGACCAAAAGATAAAGTACCAATATACATATTTTATATACCCTTATGTGGTTAGTGAAAAAAAGTTTGATAAATACATATTAAAACTCTTAAATAATAAAAATTGTAAGTTAAAGATAATGCAAAGAGAAAAAGATATGGATTTATATACATATTTTTTGCCTAAAGTAAGAAGTACATTGTTTTGGACAATGAATATGAATAAAAATCAAATTGATAAACTAGATAAAATTGACAAAAATATGAAAGCAGTTCTTCTAAAAGAATATCCTTGCACAATATTTGAATACAACATCAAGGAGGACATACCTGGAAAAGTAGGAAAACAGGATGGAATATTCTTTAACGTATCTAAGATAGAAATAGTATGTTTTAATACGGGAGTTTGTTTCTTGCTTTTAAAAACCATGCTAGATGAGGAAAGCTATTTTTCAGACTTATTAAATTTTAATTATAAATTTAGAGATATAAAATCAAGTGTATCAGATCTAAAGAATTACGATAATATAAAAATTCAAATAGGTAATTTTGATGATATAAAGAATTTAATCGATATCATTAAAGAAATAACAGGAACAAACAAAGCTGCAAAAGATTTAAATTTAGAAAGCGAAAGATTTATAACATATTCATACGTTTGCCTTGGACAGGAAAATTGGAACAATAAAGAATCAATGGAAATACTACAAAAGGAATTTTATAAATTTGCAAGTTTTCAGTCTGCTGACTATAAAGCGGACTATGAGAGTCTAATAAACGGGAATATGAAATTATTCGAAAAGTCAAAATATGAGGTATATGCATTTAATAATATAGGAACCGTACTTCTTACATCAGATATTAACACCGAAAACTATACAACATTACCTCACAATTACGAACGCAAATACCTATATAATTATATATTGGAACTCTACAAAAAAATAAATTTAAATAAAATAAACAATGAATTTAGACAAATTAATAAATTTTCAATAGCACAAAACGACTTCATAGATTTTACACAGAATTTATGGATAGAAGAACCGACAACAGACAATACTGGAATAATCCTTTCAAAAATATGGAACCAAGTATTAAATACAGAAGCAACATATGCTAAAATAAAAAATAAATATGATGTATTATATAAAAATTCTAACATTGAAAAAACACAAAAAATGACAAGTTGGATGATAGCAATACTTATGATTTTACTTATTATAAATGTATTAAGCTTACTAGTAAAAGGTGGAGGATAAAAGATAAGTTTTAAGTAAAGGAGATATAGGTAAATGCAGATAAAAACAGGTATTGATATAATTGAAGTAAAAAGAATTAAGGACTCAATAGAAGAGTTTGAGAATGATTTTTTAAATAAAATATATACTCAAAACGAAATAAATTATTGTAATAACACAAAAAATGCTAAATATGAACATTTTGCAGCTCGCTTTGCTGTAAAAGAAGCGGCTTTTAAAGCAGTTTCTAGTCTACTTAATAATAAATATGATATATCGTGGAAAAATATTGAAACAATAAATGATGAAAACGGAAAGCCTACAATAAAATTTATTGCACTTACAAAAGAGATTGAGAAAAAATTAAATAAAATAGAAAGTATAGATGTAAGTATATCTCACATTAAAGAACTTGCTATTGCTAATGTTACTATATTAGTTGCATAGTAAGATTTAAAATATAAAAACAAGGAGCAATAATAAAAAATGAATTTTTTTGATTCACATGCACATTATAATGATGAAAAATTTGAGAAAGATAGAGACGAAATTATAAAAGCAATTTATGAAAGTGAAATTACAAAATTTATTAGTGCAGGTTACGATGTAGAATCATCAAAAAAAGGAATAGAATATGCATACAAATATAGCTATGTATATACAACTTCAGGAATTTCTCCTAACGATGTTAAAGAAACATTAGAAGAAACTCGAGATGAAATAGAAAAAATAAGGGATATAATAGAGCAAGAAAAAAAGAAAGCAACAGAAAGTAAACAAAAATCAAAGATTGTAGGAATTGGAGAAATTGGTTTAGATTATTATTGGAACAAAGAAAATAAGGAAATACAAAAATATGCATTTATAGAACAAATACATCTTGCAAACAAATTAAATTTACCGATAGTAATTCATACAAGGGAAGCAGTAATGGACACAATTCAAATACTAAAAGACTATCCGGTAAATAGAAAAGGAATATTTCATTGTTGCCCGTTAAATAGAGAACTTGTAAAAGAAGCATTAAAATTAGAATTTTATATTTCGTTTGCAGGTCCATGTACATTTAAAAATTCTAAAAATGCAGATGAAATAATAAATATTGTACCTCTTAATAGAATATTAATAGAAACGGACAGCCCTTATCTTGCACCAGAGCCTGTAAGAGGAACTAGAAATGACTCTAGAAATGTAAAATATATAGCAAAGAAAATAGCTGAGGTAAAAGGATTAACCATAGAAGATATTGCTAAAATTACATACGAAAATGCAATGAGAATATTTAATATATAGTAAAGTACGATATAAGAACTGTTGTAGATATATTTTGAGAATTTTTTATACCTTGTTGTCGAAACCATATAATCAAAACTAAATAAATAAAAAAATTATCATAAAATCCTCAAAACGCGCATATAATAAAGTATGGGAAATTTAACCAAATTTGGAACAAGCTGTATTCTAAGATTTCATAAAATATATGAAATTTGACAGACTAGGAGAAAAGTGGTATAATATAAGTGTTGTTTCAAAAGGAGGAACGAAATATATATGAAGAAAGCTAATAAAGCAATAATACCAGTAAGAAAAATAATTGGTATTTGCTTAACACTGTTATTCATAATGGGAATAGGAGTTGCAGCAACAAGCGCACAATTTAACAATGTAAAAATAATACTTTCAAATGGTTATATAATGGAAGTAACCACAACAAAAACTACAGTTGGAGAAATACTAGATGAAAATCACATTATATTGTTACCAGAAGAAAGTGTATATCCAAGTGAAGACAGCAAACTACAAGATAACAACACAATAAGAATTTCAAAAGAAGAAATAGAAAATGTTGAAGTAGCAGAAGTTGCAGAAAATTCAAGAAATGTTACAGTAGAAGAAATACTTGCATCTTACGATTCAATCGTAGAAAAAATAGAAGTGGTACAAGAAACAATACCATATGAAACAATAACAAAAGATGTATCAAATGATGCATCATCTAAAAGAGAAACCGTTGTACAAAATGGAAAAGACGGATTAAAAGAAGTCACTTATAAAGTAAAATATCAGAACGATATAGAAATAGAAAGGACTGAAATTGCCTCAAACATTATCGAAGAACCAGTAGATAAAATAATAGAGGTAAGAAAAGTTACAAACAGAAGTTATGGAAGTACATCTGTAAGATATAGGAATGGTGTATGGACATATTCAGCAGAAGAATTTGACTTATTATGTGCAATAACAGCACAAGAATGTAGTTCAAGTTATGAGGGTGCATTAGCAGTTATAACTTGTGCATGCAATAGAGCAGAGAGTACAAAATGGGCAAGAAATGGATCAGATCCATTAAGCCAATACAAAGCACCAAATCAATTCTGCTATTCGATAGATAGTTATTGGAAAAGAAGATTAAATGGAAATTACCCAGATTATGTAGTTCAAGCAGTAAACGATGCACTACAAGGAAAAAGAAACCATAATTATTTATCATTTAGATCTGCCGGTTATGCTTCAGGAGAGTATATAGGTGGAAACGTATATTTTTAAAATAGAAACAACTAAAACGCTACAGCAATGTAGCGCTTTTTATATAATAGGAAAACAAAAGAGAAAGACATAAATTTTGGTAAATTTTAAGGCTTTCCAATTTGTTCTTCTAAAATCCTTGTAATAGAAAGAAAATTATGGTAATATATAATTATATGCTAAAGCTAGAAGGTTAAGGTTTAGAAAAAATAAACTTTATCCAACAGGAGGAAATAAATGAAATTAATTTCATGGAATGTAAATGGGTTAAGGGCAGTAATAACAAAAGGCTTTAACGACTTTTTTAACCAAATAGATGCTGATATATTCTGTATTCAAGAAACAAAATTACAAGAAGGACAAATAGATTTCGAACCACAAGGATACAAGGTATATTGGAACAGTGCCATAAAAAAAGGTTATTCAGGAACCGCAGTTTTAACAAAAACAGAACCAATAAATGTAAATTATGGAATAAACATTGAAGAACATGATCAAGAGGGAAGAGTAATTACATTAGAATATGAAAAATTTTATCTTGTAAATTGTTATACTCCAAACTCGAAAAGAGAACTAGAAAGATTAGACTATAGAATGAATTGGGAAAATGATTTTAGAGAATACTTAAAAGAATTAGATAAAAAAAAGCCAGTGATTTTATGTGGGGATTTAAATGTAGCACACAAAGAAATAGATTTAAAAAATCCAAGTAGTAAACACCATAACGCAGGATTTACAGATGAAGAAAGAGAAAAAATGACAGAATTACTAGATTCAGGATTTATTGATTCTTTTAGATATATGTATCCTGATAAAGAAGGAATATATTCTTGGTGGTCATATATGTTTCATGCAAGAGAAAAAAATGCAGGCTGGAGAATAGACTATTTTATAGTATCTGAGAAACTAAAGGAAAAAATTCAGGATAGTATTATTCATACAGAAGTATTTGGAAGTGATCATTGTCCTGTAGAATTAGATATAGACTTATTATAATAAGAAAAAATAAAATATTATGAGAGGAGATATGTTAGAATATCGTCTAACATCTAAAAGAAAATGAAAGAAGAAAAAAATTCAACAAAAAAATGGGGATTCTGGTTCTCACTTGCAGTTGCAATTATAATTGTATTTAATATACTAAGCAATTTTTCACAAGTGACCAATTGGATTACCAATCTATTGTTAATACTAATGCCATTTATAGCAGGAATATTAATAGCATATTTATTATATTTACCTTGTAGAAGTATAGAAACATTATATAAAAAAGGTAATCCGAAAAAGTTTGTATATAAACATGCTAGAACATTAAGTATAACAACAGTATATATAATGGCGACAATAGTAATAATAATTTTAATTAATGTAATACTTCCAACAGTTATTCAAAGTTTTTCAGATTTAATTGTAAACATTCCAGACTATTATAATACAGCAATAGAGAAAATTAACGAATTGCCTGAGGATAATATATTAAGAAGTGAACGTGTAACTTCATTAATAGACAATATTGTAAACTTTGAATGGACATCACTATTAAATTTTGAAAGAATACAAACATATATAAAAAGTGCAATGAGTGTTGTAAGTGGAGTATTTGATGCATTCATTTCCATTGTAGTATCAATTTATATTCTATCTCAAAGAAAACAAATTATTGCATTTCTATCTAGATTAACATATACAATTTTTAAGGAAGAAGTTGCAAATAAAGTAAAGAAGTATTTTACAAATGGAAATCAAATTTTCTTTAAATATTTAACTAGTCAGATAGTTGATGCAATATTAGTAGGAATTTTAGTATCAGTTGCAATGCTAATTTTAAATGTAAAATATGCTGTTTTACTTGGATTCATGATAGGACTATTTAATTTAATACCATACTTTGGAGCAATAGTAGCAGTAGCAATAGCAATACTAATTACAGCACTTACAGGCGGAATTGGAAAAGCTCTTGTAATGGCAATTGTCGTAATAATACTACAACAAATTGATGCTAATGTTATAAATCCAAAAATAGTAGGAGATTCACTAAATATAAGTCAACTATTAGTAATCTTAGCTGTAACTGTAGGAGGAGCATACTTTGGCATTCTAGGAATGTTTTTAGGAGTACCAATAGTAGCAGTAATAAAAATGATATTAGAAGATTACATGGAACAAAAAGCAAAAAATAAAGAAAAAATTGAAGAAAATCAAATATAAAAATATAATTTAGGAATGAGTTTATATACATGAATAATATTCCTCTCTTTGGGAAAAATATGTGAAAAACATATTGCCAAGGAGAGGATTTTGTTGAAAGAAAAAAGAAAATTAAATATAAATGGTGCAGTTCTAGATAAAAGTCAATTAACTTCTTATTTAGAAAAACTAGCATCTAGCCACATATTAACAGAAAAATCAGAAAAAGAAACATATCCAATTCCAAATTTATCAGATGATTATGAATTTATAAAACAAACATATAAGCTTTTAAACGAACATGTGAAATTGGAAATACCAATACATCCAGCTGGAGAGTGGATATTAGACAATTTTTATATAATAGAAGAAAACGTAAAATCAATTTCTAAAGAACTTACTAAAAAGAAATATATAAAATTTTTAGGACTTGGAAGCGGAATTTATCAGGGATTTGCAAGAGACTATGTTTTAGCTGCAGAGATTGTCGCGTATACAGATGCAAAAATAGAAGCTGAAAATTTAAAATATATGCTTGAAGCCTATCAAACTAAGAAAAAATTAAACATGGACGAAATATGGAGCATAGGAACTTTTATACAAATTGTTCTAATTCAAAATATAAGACAAATATGTGAAACTATATACTTAGCACAAATGCAAAAATATAAAGTAGAGACAATACTTGCTAAATTCTTTAAAGACGAAAAATCAGAAATAGACTTTAAACAAATCACTCCTAGAAAAAAAAGCATAATAAAAACAGCACAAATGAAAAATGCTTTTATCGAATATATGTCTTATAAACTAAAAAAATATGGAAGAAAAGCATATAGTTACTTAAATATTCTAGAAGAAGAAGTGAAAAAAGCTGGGGGAGATATATCAGACATTGTAAAAAAGGAACATTTCGATATTGCAGTTAAGAAAGTCTCTATGGGAAATAGTATTATTTCTTTAAAAGAAATATCAAGAATAAATTTTGCAGAGATATTTGAACAAATAAATGGAGTTGAAGAAATATTAAAATTGGATCCAGCGGGTGTCTATGAAAAAATGGACATAGATACAAAAGTTTATTATAGAAATTCAATAAAAGAAATTGCTCAGAAAACAAAAATATCAGAAATATATATTGCAAAAAAATGTCTTGAACTTTGCCAAAAAGAACAAGAAAAATTAGAATCAAGTAAATTAGAAAAAATAACAAAACAAATGCATATAGGATACTATTTAATATCAGAAGGAAAAGAAAAGTTATTATCAATTCTTCTAAATAAAAATATAAAGATAATGTCAAAAAAATCAAAAATAAGATTATATATTGGAGGAATTTGGGGACTTACTTTTTTAGGTTCATTAAGCATAGCAATTATAACGTATATAAATTTAAAAGAATATTTTAACAAATTTAGTCCAATATTTTCAGCCATAGTATTTTTATTAGCATTAATACCTATGGAAAATATAATCTCTAAAATAGTACAAAATATATTATCCAAAATAGTAAAACCAAAGCCAATCCCAAAATTAGACTTTCAACATGGAATTCCTAAAGAATTTTCAACAATGGTTGTAATTCCGACTATAATAAAAAATAAAGAAAAAGTAGAAGAATTAATGAAAAAGTTAGAGGTATACTATATAGCAAATAAAAGTGATAATATTTATTTTACATTGTTAGGAGACTGTTCAGGAGGATCGAAAGAAAAAGAAGAATTTGATGAAGATGTTATAAAAGAGGGAATAAACTGGACTAAAGAATTAAATTTAAAATATAAAGAAAATAAATTCAATTTTATATATAGAAAAAGAATATGGAATCCCAATGAGAGCATTTATATGGGATGGGAAAGAAAAAGAGGATTGTTAAATCAATTTAATGAATATTTAATAGGAAAAATAAAAGATCCATTTAGAATAAATACAATTGAAAGTAGTAATAGTAAGCCTAATATAAAATATATAATTACATTAGATGGAGACACAGATTTAATACTAAATTCAGGAATAGAATTAGTGGGTGCAATGGCGCATATTTTAAACAAACCGGAATTAAGTAAGGAACAAGATTTAGTAGTTTCAGGACACGCAATAATGCAACCAAGAGTCGGAATTGGATTATTAGAAGGAAGGAAGAGTTTATTTACTCAAATATATGCTGGAGAAGCTGGAACAGATTCTTATACAAATGCTATATCTGATATTTATCAGGATAATTTTGATGAAGGAATTTTTACTGGTAAAGGAATATATGATTTAAATGTTTTCTCTACAGTACTTAACAATGAAATAAAAGAAAACACAGTTTTAAGTCATGATTTACTTGAGGGTTGTTATTTAAGATGTGCTGATGTATCAGATATAATGCTTATGGACGGATATCCTAGTAATTATTTAAGCTTTAAGACAAGACTATATAGATGGATCAGAGGTGACTGGCAAGTAACACTTTGGCTTAAATCAAAAATAGAAAATCGAACACACCATATAAAACAAAATCCATTAAATTTTTTAAGTAAATATAAAATATTAAACAATATAATTAGAAGTAAACTAGAACTTACAGCTCTAATGTTATTAATATTATCGGTATTTACAAATTTATTTTTAAATGTTGATGCATTTGTTATACCAATAATCGCAATATTAGCAATTACTATTCAAACATTTATAGATATTATCAATAATATAATAAATACAAAAACAGGAAATATAAAAACTAAAGTATATACAAAAACGATAGATGGAATAAAAGCGAGCATATTTAGATCTCTTTTGGATTTATCAGTGATTCCAGATAAGGCATATATTTCATTAAAGGCAGAAATAAAAACATTGTATAGAATGTACAAAAGTAAAATGCATTTATTAGAGTGGATGACCTCAGAAGAAGCGGAAAAAACTACTAAGACAGACATTGTTTCATATTATAAATCTATGTTTATAAATGTAATTTTTGCAATTTTTACTCTACTTGGATTTGCAGTTTCAACAACTCTATATACAAAAATCCTGTGTTTATTTTTGGGAACAATGTGGTTAATTGCTCCATTTGTGATGTATAAGATAAGCAAAAATATAAAAAGTGAAAAACCTGTTGAAAAAATAAGTAACGAAGATAAAGAATATATAAAACAAATTGCATATAAAACATGGTTATATTTTAAAGATAATCTCACAGAAAAGAATAACTATTTACCACCGGATAATTATCAAGAAGATAGAAAACAAAAAACAGCATTAAACACTTCGTCAACAAATATAGGATTAGGGCTACTTGCAGTAATGTCTGCAAATGACCTAAAATTTGAGAACTTAAATTATACAATAGATTTACTATATAAAATGATAGAAACTATAACAAAAATGCAAAAATGGAATGGACATTTATATAATTGGTATAATATAAGGACATTAGAGCCATTGATTCCTAGATATATTTCGTCTGTTGATAGTGGAAATTTCGTTGGCTATTTATATGTTACAAGACAGTTCCTTATAGAAAAAGAAAAATGTTGGGAAGAAACCTTACAAGATGAAGATAATATATCTGAAAGCACTAAGAATTCAATAATTAGTAATATAAATAAAATAAAAATAATGATAGAACAGATTAATAATCTTATAGATAATACAGATTTTTCTAAACTTTATAATGAAAAAAATAGACTATTTTCAGTTGGATACAATATTGAGGACGGAAAACTAACAGACTCATATTATGACTTATTGGCTTCAGAGGCAAGACAGACAAGTTTAGTTGCAATTGCAAAAAAAGACGTATCAGAAAAACATTGGTATAATTTGAGTAGAACGTTAACAACACTAAATAATTACAAAGGCCTTATATCATGGTCTGGTACTGCATTTGAATATTTAATGCCAAATATAAATATTCCAGGCTACCCTACTAGTATATTAGATGAATCATGTAAATTTATGATAATGAGTCAAATAGAATATGCAAAAAGACTAGGAATACCTTGGGGAATTTCAGAGGCTGCATTTAACTTAAAAGATTTAAATAACAATTATCAATATAAAGCGTTTGGAATACCATGGCTAGGACTAAAAAGAGGTTTATCAGAAGAAATAGTTGTAGCTTCATATGGAACAATACTTGCAATAAATGAAACACCAAACGAGGTTATTGAAAATTTAAGAGAACTAGAAAATAAAGGAATGTATGATAAATATGGTTTTTATGAATCAATAGATTTCACTCCAGGAAGGAATGAAAAGAACTATAGCATTGTAAAAACATATATGGCACATCACCAAGGTTTAATATTACTTTCAATAGATAATTTAATAAACGACAATATATTTCAGACTAGATTTATGAAAAATCCCGAAATGCAAGCTATAAACATTTTACTACAAGAACGAATGCCAGAAAACATGATAATTACTAAGGAGGAGAAGGAAAAAGTGGATAAAATTGAGTATATGGACTATGAAGATTACACTCAAAGAAAATATACTAAAATTAACGATTATTTAAACATCTCCAATGTAATTGCAAATGACAAATATACGATTGTGATGGATCAGTATGGTAATGGATATAGCAAATTTGGAGATATTCAAATTAATAGATATAAACCAACAGATGAAATAGATGAGGGAATACTTTTTTATATAAAGAACATTAAAACTAAAAAGATATGGACAAATAGTGTTACAAGATTTTTGCCAAGACCAGATAGATATTCTGTTATTTTTGCACCCGAGATGAATAAGTTTAAGAGAATTGACGAAAACATTGAAACATCTACAAGAGTTATAGTTGATACTGATGAACCGGTAGAGGTAAGAACAATAGAATTAAAAAATATTGGAAACAATGATGAAATATTAGAGATTACAAGTTATTTAGAACCAATTCTTTCTAATAAAATGCAAGATTTTAGTCATAAGGCATTTAATAATTTGTTTTTAAATTTTGAATATATAGATGAAATAAATACTGTTTTAGTAAAAAGAAAAGCTCATACAGAAGGAGAAAAAGAATGCTATATGGCTGTTACCGTGAATGCTGGAGGAAAAGAAGTAGGAGAAATAGAGTACGAAATAGATAAAGAAAAATTTTTTGGACGTGATAATTTTGAAGTGCCAAAGGATGTTCAAAATTCGATACCTCTTAGTAAAAAAATTAGTTATACTACAGATCCTATTATTGCTATAAGAAGAACAATTGAAATAAAAGCTAATGAAACTACAAGTTTAAACCTTATAATAGCTGTTTCAGATTCTAGGGAGAAGGTTTTTAAAAATTTAGTTAAATTTACTAACAATGAAAACGTTAAAAGGACAGTTACGCTTTTAAGGGCAAAAAGTGAAGCTGAAAATAGATATTTAGGGATAAAAGGAAAAGATATAGAAGTTTATCAAAAAATGCTTTCATATTTACTATTTCCACAGAAGGTAGCTACCAAAAGACCTCCATTAGGAAAAGTAAGTTTAACAACAAATGAACTTTGGAAATATGGAATATCTGGAGAATTGCCAATACTACTTGTAAAAATAAAAGAAATAAATGATGTAGATATTATAAAAGAGGTATTGAATGCTTATGAATTCTTTAGGGTTAAAAATATAAGTGTAGATTTAGTAATTTTAAACGAAGAAAAGGAGTCATATGAAAGCTATGTAAAAGATGCAATATCCTCATGCATTTTAAATAAAAACTTATCTTATTTGTTAAATATTTCTGGAGGAATTTTTTGCTTAAATAATATAGATAAAGAAGATAAGAAAATGTTAGAGGCAAGAGCAAATTTAATAATAAATGCAAATTATAGTTCTTTGGAATTACAAATGGATGATTATGAAGAAAAAATACTAGAAAACATAAAAGAAATAGCAATGGACTACAAGCCTAAAATTATAGTAGAAGATAATGATAACAAAATACAAGATCAAGATATGAACAGTTTAAAATATTATAATGAGTATGGTGGTTTTTCAGAGGATGGCAAAGAATATATTATAAAAGTAAATAAAGAAAATAGATTACCAACAGTTTGGTGTAATATCCTAGCAAATAAAAACTTTGGAACAATTACAACAGAAGGAATGGGAGGATACACATGGGATAAAAACTGTAGATTAAATAGAATAACTTCATGGTCGAATAATCAAATAACTGATGTACCATCGGAGATTGTTTATTTAAAGGATTTAGCTACAAACAAAAAATGGTCTATTGCTGTAAATCCAATGCCAGATGATAACGATTACTATGTAACGTATGGATTTGGCTATAGTAGATATACTCATAATTCATCAAAAATAAAACAAACACTTGATATGTTTGTCCCTCAAGATGATAATGTTAAAGTAAATTTAATAACATTGGAAAATAAAAATCCTGAACGAAAAAAATTAAGACTAATTTACTATATAAAGCCAGTTATAGATGAGGATGAAATAAAATCTAATCAAAACATTGAACTAGAATTTAATTCAGAATCTAATATGATAATTGCAAAGAATTTAATAAATGAAAATAAATCTCTAATATATGTTTCAAGTAGTGAAAAAATAGAATCATATACAGGAAGTAAAACATCATTTTTAAAGAATAGTTCTCTTTCAAATCCTTTAGGATTAGACCAACTAGAATTAAGTAGAGAAAATTCTTATGGACAAGATGGAATAATAGCAATTTCAATGAATGTAACAATAGAGGCATATTCAAGTAAACAAATTTCTTTATTTTTAGGTAGTGGAGAGACTTTAGAAGATATACAAGACATTAGTTATAAATATTCAAATATAAGTAATTGTAAAAGTGAATATCTTAAAACAAGAAAATATTGGAGTGATTTGTTAGATACAATTCAAGTTTCAACGCCAATGGAATCTACAAATATAATCTTAAACGGATGGCTTATGTATCAACTTATAAATGCAAGGCTTTATGCAAAAACAGGATTTTATCAATCTGGAGGTGCTTTTGGATTTAGAGATCAACTGCAAGATACCTTGGCTGCAAAATATGTAGATAGCAATTTTGAAAGAAATCAAATACTAAAACATGCAGCTAATCAATTTGTAGAAGGTGATGTACAACACTGGTGGCATGAAGAAGTGTCTAGAGGAATTAGAACAAAAATGTCTGATGACTTATTATGGCTTCCATATACAACATACGATTATATAGAATTTACAAATGATTATAAGATATTGGACGAAATTGTACCATATAAAGATGGAAAAGAGCTTTCTGAAAATGAAACAGATAGGTATGATGTATATAAAGAATCAGTACAAAAAGGAACATTGTATGAACATTGTATAAAAGCAATAGAAAGGTCACTAAATTTCGGAGAACATGGACTTCCAAAAATAGGAACAGGTGATTGGAATGATGGAATGAATAAGGTTGGAGAAAAAGGCAAGGGAGAAAGTATATGGCTTGGTTTCTTTATGTATGATGTATTAAATAAGTTTATTAAAATATGTGAATATAAAAATGATATAGAAAAAGTAGAAAAATACACAAAAATAATAATTAAATTAAAGAAAGCATTAAATACAGAAGGTTGGGATAGCCGATGGTATAGACGTGCATTTACAGATGATGGAGATATATTAGGTAGTCTTCAAAATGAAGAGTGCAAAATAGATGGAATTTCTCAAAGTTGGTCTGTTATATCAGGAGCTGGAGATAATGATAAAAAATATATTGCTATGGATAGTTTAGAAAATCATTTAATAGATAAAGAAATAGGAATAATTAAATTGCTAGATCCTCCTTTTGAAAAAGGTAAAATAAATCCAGGATATATAAAATCTTATTTGCCTGGAACAAGAGAAAATGGTGGACAATATACACATGCCGCCATTTGGACCATAATTGCACAAGCCATATTAAATTTAAACGATAAAGCATATGAAAACTTTAGAATGATAAACCCAATAGAACATTCTAGAACAAAAGTTGAAGCAAACAAATACAAAGTAGAACCATATGTAGTAGCAGCAGACATTTATGGAAAATCAGATTTAGCAGGACGTGGTGGATGGACCTGGTACACGGGTTCAGCAGCATGGTTATATGTAACAGGAATAAAGTATATTTTAGGATTGAATATAAGTAATGGATATTTAGAAATAAAGCCACATATTCCATCTAGTTGGAATGATTATCAAATAAAATATAAATTAAATGGAAATATATATAATATAAATGTTATAAACGAGCATAAAAAAAGCACAAATTGTGAACAAACTGTGGAAAAGCTAATATACAATGGAAAAGAAATAGAAGATAAAAAAATAAAAATAGAAAATAATGCTGGAATATACAATATAGAAGTATATATATAAATTTTATAACAAAAGAGGACAGTTCAAACATAAACTGTCCTTTTATAAATAATAAATGAAATTTTTATGAAATATTATAGTAATATTATTGAAAAAAACTTTGACAAGGAGATATAGTAGAGGTATAATATATTAGAAGTTATAAAAATAGGAGGTTTTTATGCCAAGACATAATAGAAGAATTTTAAATAATGTAGAAAAAAATGAAAAAAAACTGTATAGACCAAGTAATGATAAAGCAAAGGTTAAAATAGGTGTAATTGCAGCAACAGTTAGTTTTGCCCTTGGAGCAGGAACTGGTGGAATAATTACATCTATTAGAGATTCAATAAGAGAAAAAGAAGATATAAAAGAAGCTGTAGAGTTGGCAGCAAAAACAAATACTGTATATGAGCTAGGACAATTAACACTAGATAATGAGAGTGATGTTGTTTTAAATACAGATTTAAATTATTTAACAAGATTAATAAATAGATATTCGGAATTAAAGCAAGTAGAGATAAATGGAGAATTAACTTTTGAAGAAGAAGAAGAATTAATAAATATAATGAAACAAATAACTCCTGAATTAGTACAGAATATTAAACAGGGAATGTTAAAAAGAAAAATTGCTGATGCATGTGGAATAGAAAATGCAAATGAAATAAATGTAGATTTGAGAAGGTATGAAACACCTGACGGAAAACAATTTAACGATTACAAAATACTTTTTGATGGTCAAGAATGCAGGGTTAATCTTAAGATGGAAGGGCTAATAGATGATGCATATGTGAAAGAAACGAATATTGATTCGAGTAGCAAACAAAAATATGATGAAAGCATAGAAAAAATGATAACAGAGTATAACGAATATTCTGAAACATTATTAAGTGGAAAAAACGTTTTTCGTTATAATAATGGAGAGATAACATTTACAGATAAATCATATGATGAAAAAATAAAAAATACAGATGATTATGATAGATAAAAATAAAGGGGAAAGTTTATATGAACGAAGAATTAGATCCAAACAAAAAAACAATATTAGTGGTTGATGATGAGCAACCAATTATTGATGTGCTAGTATTTAATTTAAAAAAAGAAGGATATAACACAATAGAAGCTACAGACGGAGAAGCTGGATTAAATTTAGCATTAGAAAAGAGACCTAATTTAGTATTATTAGATATAATGCTTCCAAAAATGGATGGATTAACTGTATGTAAAAGAATAAAACAAGCATATAATGTACCAGTATTAATACTATCTGCCAAAGGTGAAGAAGTAGACAAAATAGTTGGACTAGAACTTGGGGCAGATGACTATATTACAAAGCCTTTCAGTGTTAGAGAACTAATTGCTAGAGTAAAAGCAAATTTAAGGAAAATGGATGATGACAAAGAAGAAAAAATAAAAGAAAATGAAGCAAATGCAAATAAAATTATTGTTGGAGACTTAGAACTAGACTTAGAAAAAGTAGAAGTAAAGGTAAAAGGACAAGTAAAGAATCTAACACCAAAAGAATTTGAACTTGTAAAATTTTTAGCAATGCAACCAGGAGTACCAGTAACAAGAGAAGTACTACTAGAAAAAGTATGGAATTATGAATACTATGGAGACATTAGAACTGTTGATGTTACAGTATGTAGAATAAGAGAAAAACTAGGAGATAGCACAAAAAATTCTAAAATTATTATAAATAAAAAAAGAATAGAATACTATTTAGCATCAAAATAAAATATACAAGAAAGAGAAAATAATGAGAAGTATACAAAGCCGAATATTAATTATATTCTTTATAATTGGAGTTATTATAATACTTGGAATTGGAGGTTTCTTTGGATATATAATAAATAATACCAATAATATATTAAGGGAAAGTGCAGACATAGGTATTAATCAAATAACTCTGGTACAAGATATGCAACTTAAAGAAACAAAAATACTAATATTAAGTTCAATATTAGTATTTTGTTGTATTGTAATATTGTTAGGGATATATGTATATATAACTATAATTAAGCCAATGGATGAACTAGTGAAAAATACGCAAAAAATGGCAAAGAGTACAGATAAGGAATTAATAAAACTTAAAAAAAATAAAAAGAAGAGAAGAAAAACAGAAGTAGATGTATTATTTAATATAATTGGAAAAATGACAGGTGATCTTAAAAAAAGTTTAGACCAACTAAAAATACAAAAAAATGAGATTGAGGCAATATTTCTACATATGAATGATGGAATAATTGCATTTGACTCAAAAGGAAAAATAGTACAAATAAACCCAGCTGCAAAGAAACTATTAAATATAGATGAAAATATGACATTTGCGGATATATTTAATAAAGAGAATACGCAAATAAAAATGGATGCAATTTTATATTTAAGCAACTGGACGTCTTCAGAACAAAGAATGACAATAGGAGACAAAACTTTAAATATATTTTTAGCACCATTTAAGGATGAAAATAATTTCTCATCGGGAGTAATTGCAGTAATACAAGACATAACAGAGCATGTTAAATTAGATAATATGAGAAAAGAATTTATTGCAGATGTATCTCATGAATTAAAAACACCAATAACATCAATCATAAGTTATGCAGATACCCTGCAAGACGGAGAATATGATAGACAAACAACACATAAATTCTTATCTGTAATTTCATCTGAAGGAAGAAGGATGGCAGATTTAGTAAGTGATCTACTTACACTTTCTAGATATGACACTAACAGAATAAGTGGAAGGGAGATTACTGAATTTGATTTAGGAGAACTTGCAAAGCAATGTCAAGAAAAACTTTCAATACAAAGCAAAAATAAAAATCAAGACATGGAATGTTTAGTTACCGCGGATGTACCACCAATTAAGGCAGATAAAACTGGAATTGAAAGAGTAATATTAAACGTAATTTCGAATGCTATAAAGTATACTCCAGAAAATGGTACAATAAAAATATATGTGGGATTTGTTTATAACGATGCATACATTAAAGTTATTGATAACGGAATAGGAATTCCAAAAGAAGATTTGGGAAGAATATTTGAAAGATTTTATAGGGTAGATAAAGCAAGAACAAGAGAAATGGGAGGAACAGGACTAGGACTTTCGATTGCAAAAGAAATACTAGAACAAAATAAAGGTAGTATAGACATAAAAAGTGAACTAGGAAAGGGAACAGAAGTTGTTATAAGAATTCCTGCTGTAAAAAAGAATAATATAGATTTTAATAATTATAATAAAAACTTTTAATAGTTTTTAAATTATATAAGAAAAGAAGGATAGAATATGAGTGATACAACAAAAAATATATTAGAGTGGATAGAGTGCATATTGATTGCAGTTGTACTAGCATTATTTATAAGACATTTTGTTGGAACATTAACAGTAGTAAACCAAAGGTCAATGTATCCAACTTTAGTACAAGGAGATAGATTAATCTTAAATAGATTAGCAAGTACATTTAATAAAATGCCAGAAAGAGGAGATATAATAACCTTTGAAGCGCCAAGTAAATCTTATTATAGAGAAGATGAAGTTGATTTATCTAATCCTGTTGCACAGTACAATAATGAGCCAAATAATATATTTAGTAAATTTATATACTATGTATTAGAAATAGGAAAAACTAGCTACATAAAAAGAGTTATAGCCCTTCCGGGAGAACATGTCGAAATTAAAGATGGAAAAGTTTACATTAATGGAGAACAATTAGATGAATCAGAATATTTACAAGATGGAGTAGAAACAACACTAGGAGAAGGTGGAGTATTTAGTGACTTTATTGTTCCAGAAGGTACAGTATTTGCAATGGGAGACAATAGACCAGAATCAAAAGATTGTAGATGTTTTGGATGTATTCCAATAGAAAAATTAGAGGGAACTGTAGTAATAAGAATTTGGCCATTTAACAAATTTGGGACAGTAAAAAAAGCAGAAATCTTATAAATGAAAGGAAAAACTAAATTGGCTTTTGAAGAAATATTGGGAAATGATAAAATAAAGAAAAATTTGGAAGAAACAATAAATACGGAAACAGTCAGTCATAGTTATTTATTTATGGGACCAGAAGGAATAGGAAAGAAAAAATTTGCAATAGAATTTGCAAAAATGATATTATGCCTATCTGACAATAAACCCTGTAACAATTGTAGTTCTTGCATAAAATTCGATGGAGGGAATAATCCGGATTTTAGATTAATTGAACCTGATGGAAACTCTATAAAAATAGCACAAATAAGAGAAATGCAAGAAAGAATATATGAAAAACCAATTATATCAAATAAAAAGGTATTTATTATAAACGATAGTGATAAAATGACGGAAGAAGCACAAAATAGTTTATTAAAAACATTGGAAGAACCACCAGAATATGCAGTTATTATATTAATTGCATCAAGTGAAAGTAAAATGTTAAACACTATAAAATCCAGATGCCTTAAGGTAGGATTCACAGAAATTCCAAAAGAACAAATTAGAGAATATATATTAAAGAATAAGATTATAGATAACCCTAGCCAAAGCATTTTAGAATTTTGTGGAGGAAGTATAGGAAAATTAGATTCTATAGTAAAAAATCTAGAAATTTATAATCAATTAGAACAAACAATGAAAAACTTGATAAATATGAATATAAAAAACATGGTTCAAATGTTTAATGAATTTCAGGTGTTATACAATTCAAAAGATTTAATAAATGAACTTCTAGATTATATGATTGTAATAATATATGAATACATAAAGCATACATCAGAATATGAAGCAAATGTATTAAATATAATTCCAATAATAGAACGTACAAAAATAAAGTTAAATTCAAATACAAACTTTGATATGTGTATGGATGAGTTATTAATGAATATTTGTAGTAATATGCATTGAATTAATGAAAGGAGAAAAAATAATATATACTTATGAAATATGTAGTAGGAATTAGATTCAAAAAACCAGGAAAAATATACTTTTTTGATCCAGGCTTTTTACAATTGAAAATTGGTGATAAGGTAATAGTTGAAACACCAGAGGGAGAAGATATTGGAGAAGTTGCAATAAATAAAAAGACAATATCAGAAGAAAAAAAAGAGCTTCAATTAAAAAAGATTATTAGATTAGCAAACATAAAAGATCTTAACCATGTAGAAGAGAATAAGGCAAAAGAAGAAAAGGCATTTAATGTATGTCAAAGCAAAATAAAAGAGCATAATTTAGAAATGAACCTTGTAGAAGTAGAATGTAAATTTAATAATAGTAAAATTATATTTTACTTCACAGCTGATGGAAGAATTGATTTTAGAGATCTTGTAAAAGATTTAGCAGCGATATATAAAACAAGAATTGAAATGAGACAAATAGGAGTAAGAGATGAGGTTAGAAAAATAGGTGGAAATGGTGTATGCGGAAGAGAATTATGCTGTTGCTCGTTTCTAAATAGCTTTGATATAGTATCAATAAAAATGGCAAAAGAACAAAGCGTATCGTTAAATCCATCTAAAATATCAGGATGTTGCGGAAGACTGATGTGCTGTCTAAAATACGAGCAAGAAGCATATGAAGATAAACTTAAAAAATTGCCTAAAGTAGGATCGATTGTAAAAACAGAAGATGGGGAAGGTGTTATTATTTCATTAGAAGTTTTAAAGGAAAACGTAAGAGTTCAGTTTAAAAAAGATGATATTAATACTTATAAGAATTACAATATAAAAGATGTTAAAGTAATAAAAAATGCTGTTGGCTCGCATGATTCTTATGATCAAGAAGAAATAGAAAATTTAAAAGAATTAAATAAATTAGAAGCATTAGAAAAGCAAGATAAGAAAAATAAAGACAAACAAGAAGATTATGAATAAAATAATACCTGAGGACTATTAAAGCCTTCAGGTATTAAATTTTATTTCTTTAATAAACTATTAATAAGTCCGCAACACTCTTTTCCCTCATAGCATACTAAATCTGTCATGCAAGTAGGCCCAAGACCTTTTCCTAAAAGAGGAGCTACTTGTTTTACTTGATTTGCAATCTCTTTTGCAATATTTCTTATTTGCCATTGTGCCTTGGTACAACATCTCATTCGTAAAATCCATTGCAAAGATCTTCCGTTTATTGTTGTAACAACATTAAGCATTTGACATCCTAAGTAAAAATAAATCAAATCAGCTTCATAAATATCTAAGTTTTTAAACTGTTCATAAACTTCTAAGTTTTTAGAAATAGCATTATTATACATTTCAAGAGATGAAGCTGAAGCTTTTATCGTTGGAGGTGTAATATAATTTCTTAAATCCCACATACTCAAGAAATTAGGAATTAATAAAGAATGCATTCTGTGTCTTGTTAAATGTGTAAGAATAGATAATGATATAGGTATTTGGAAAGAAAAGCTTACTTGTTCTAATTCTCTACGAGCTTGTTTATGCAAAATTATATTCATTAAATTTTCTTTGTAATTAGGATCTTTCATTGCCAACTTTTCTTGTATTTCAGATGCAACTTCTTTAGAACATTGGTAATTATACATAATACAAGACTTTACAATAACATCATCAGGGTTAGGTGTATAACTTAAAAGCTTTGGTTTATCTAGAATTTTAATATCAGGTCTTTCATAAAGCGAACTTAAATATGTGTAGTCATCATTTGAAGATTTTTCTGAATTTTCAATACTATCTATTAAATAAGGTACATATTCCTTTACTATATTATAAAGTTTTTCTCCAAATTCTCTAAGCTCAGAAATTTTACTTAAGTGGCCATTCAGTAGTGAGCAAATTAGATTCTCTAAATTTCTAGCATCTAGGCCCATAATTATATTACTATAAAAAGAATATGGAAGTACAAATCTTGCATCTTCAACATCAATTCCTGAATCAACTAAATCACCATAAGTGTTAAACAAGAACTTCATGTGTTTAACGTAAATATCTTGTAATTTTTCGTTATCTTTATGTGGGGTTCCATCAGTATTTCTAAATTCAGGAATATAAAAATTAACATTTCTAAAATCAACTTCACGCCTAGATTTTATAGTAAATGATGTTAATCTATTTCCAATTATGGTTTGTTCAACAATTGGTGTAACATCACAAATAGCAAATACTAGATAATCGTGTTCAATAATTGATTTATGTCCCATTTTAATAATGCGTTTAATTAGATTTAAATTTTTTTCATAATCATTACAACTTTCTAAAACTTCAAAAACATTTCCAGGAAATCTTGAAAGCTTTCCTGCTGCAGCTACTTTTTGAATTCTAGATTCTAGTTCATCTTTAGAACATCCGCCTAATAACTTAATTTCCATATTTAATTATTTCCTTCCTTAGTATATATTTTTTACTATCATTTGTGTTATAACACAACGAAAACAATAATGCAATAGTGAAATTATATATAAAAAGAACACATAAATTTGTGTTCTTTAAAAGTTAATTATTTTATTCTTCGCTTGGAGCACCAACTGGGCAAACAGCTGCACATGTTCCACAACTAATGCAAACTGAAGGATCTATTTCATATTTAGAACCCTTATCAGATATGCAACCAACAGGACAATTAGCAGCACATGTACCACATGCTATGCAAGCATCTGAAATTTTATAAGCCATTTCTAATTACCTCCTTTTTATTAATTTATATTTTTAGGACAATTTCATTTTATATAATATAAATATATTAGTCAATGCCTAAATTTTAAAATAAATAATTATCTATTAGTTATTTCTTCTAGATTTAATAATTCTTGCCAACGTTTGTCTACCTCATCTTGGAAGGCTTTAATCATCCATTCATTACCAGGTTTAAACATGTGTTTAAATCTCTTTTGAGGACGTAAAAATTCCTCTATTGGTAATTTTTTAGCTGGTTTATATGATACATGATATTTTCCATTTTCAAACTCATATATAGGCCAATAACAAGTATCTGCAGCAAGTTTATTAATTAGCATTAAATCTTCTGTATTGTATCCCCAACCACGTGGGCAAGGTGCAAGTACATTTAAAAATGTTGGACCTTCTGTATAAATAGCCTTTTCAGCCTTTTCATATAAATCTTTAAAATTACCCATAGCAAGTGTTTGTGCAACATATGGTAAATGATGAGAACACATTATTAAAGTTAAATCTTTTCTAGACTGCATTTTTCCAGGAATTACAGTTCCAGCTGGTGATGTTGTAGTATCTGCAAATTTTGGTGTTGCAGAAGAACGTTGAATACCTGTATTCATATATGCTCCGTTGTCGTAACATACATAGGTCATATCATGACCTCTTTCCATAGCGCCTGATAAACTTTGAAGACCTATGTCATAAGTTCCACCGTCTCCACCAAAAGATATAAATTTGGTTTGAGAGCCATCATTTTCAACTAATTTTCCTTGTCTTTTTAAAGATTTATATGCAGCCTCAACACCTGAACAAGTTGCACCAGCGCATTCAAATGCTGTGTGTATATAAGAATCTGTCCATGCAGAATAAGGATATATACAAGTTGAAACTTCCATACATCCAGTTGAATTAGCTACAACTGCTTTATCACCATCATGTAGAGCACGCAATATCATTCTTGCAACAGGTGGAGCTCCACAACCAGCACACATTCTGTGACCCGAAGTAAATCTAGATGGTTTTTTTGCAACTACTTCTTTTAAATTATATGCCATTTTATTCAGTAGATGTCAGTTTAAAACCAACATCGTCTCCTTTCTTTATATTTTAACCAATTATAAATATTATATTCTTACCCCTAGATATCTATATGGATTATCTATTTTAGAGTTATCTGCAACAATTGCTTGTAAATCTTCAAATACCTTAGAAATATCTTTTGTGGTTGTATCTCTACCACCAATTCCATATACATAATTTACTGCTGGTATGTGAACATTTTGTGTATATAATGCAGAGGTAACATCCTCAAATAGAGGACCGCCAGCTGCGTTTACACTATCGGTTTTATCCAATATTGCAACAGCTTTTAAATGAGAAAGAGCTTTTGATATTTCTTCTACAGGGAATGGTCTATATACACGTAGTTTTAAAAGACCAGCTTTAATTCCTTTTGCTCTTAAATCATCCACAACTGCTTTTGTAGTTCCTGCAGTAGAGTTCATACATACAATTGCAATTTCTGCATCATCTAACTTATATTCTTCAAAGAAGCCATATTTTCTTCCAGTCATCTTTTCAAATTTATCTGCAACATCTAAAATTACTTTTTTAGCATTTCTCATAGCTTCTGCTTGTTGATATTTATGCTCAAATAAATATGCTTGTAAATCCATTGGACCAACTGCAATTTGTTCATTAGGGTTTAATAAATAATGTTCTGGTTTATATGTTCCAACAAACTCTTTGACTTTATCATCTTCAATTAATTCTATATTTTCTATAGAATGAGATGTAATAAATCCATCTTGACAAACCATTAAAGGTAACATTACATTTGAATTTTCTGCTATTTGATGTGCCATAATTAAATTATCATAAGCTTCTTGATTGTTTTCTGAAAATAACATTATCCAGCCTGCATCACGAACTCCCATTGCATCTGAATGGTCATTATGTATGTTTAAAGGACCAGAAACAGCTCTATTTACTAAAGAAAGTACAATAGGAAGTCTAGAGCCTGAAGCTATATATAGCATTTCCCACATATAAGATAGTCCATTTGATGAAGTTGCAGTCATTGCTCTAGCTCCTGCAGCCTCAGCACCAATACATGAACTCATAGCACTGTGTTCACTTTCAACTGCTATAAATTCTGTATCTACTTGACCATTGCTTACAAAAGTTGAAAAATATTGAGGTATTTCTGTAGATGGTGTTATAGGAAAAGCAGCAACAACATCAGGATTAATTTGCTTCATAGCTATTGCAGATGCTTCATTTCCACTTAAACGTTCTCTAATACTCATATTAAATTTTTCCTCCTTCCCTCATTTCGATTGCTCCGAAAGGACAAGCTTTACTACAAATACCACAACCCTTGCAGTAGTCATAGTTAAAATCTTCTCTATTTAGAGTTTCTTTGTTAACAGGAATTGCGTCATCTGGACAAACTGGAAAACATAAGCCACATTGTTTACACTTTTCTTCTATCCAAACTGGACACATGCTTCGCCAATCGCCAGTCTTAAATTCAACTGCATTTCCTGCTTGATAAATAGTTCCTCCTTTAGTAATCTCACTTGCAGGAGTAGATTTATCTATATGCATTTTAGCCATATTTATTCATTCCTTTCCTTGAAGGCTAAAAGATATTTTGAATTTATAACCTTCAATTAAAATAAATTTTTATTGAATTTTTTTAATATTATGTAGAGCCATTTCTATAGCTTTCATATTTCCATCAATGACTTCTGGTTTCTTTGCAAATTTATGCTTAAAAGAACCTTCCATGTCATTTAAAAAATCTTGATCATCCATAATATTTGCTACCTTAACAATTGCAGCAAGCATTGGAGTATTAGGAAAATACTTTCCTAAAGCCTCTAAAGAAATCTTGCGAGCATCAATAGTATAAATTCCGCCAGTATATCCCTTTAATACACTTTTTAAGTAATCCTCATCTTTTAAAGTATTTATAATAATTGCACCTGAATTTTTAAGGCCTGATGTTACATCAACTGTCTCAAGAAGAGTATCATCAACTACTACAACATAATCAGGTTCATAAATATTGCTATGAATAACAATTGGATTATTGCTAATACGATTATAAGCAGTAATTGGAGCACCCATTCTTTCTGGACCATATTCAGGAAAACCTTGGATATATTTTCCAGTATTGAAAGCAGCATCTGCAAGCAAAAGTGAAGCTGTTTTTGCCCCTTGACCGCCTCTGCCGTGCCATCTTATTTCTATTAAGTCTTTCACTAATAAATTCCTACCTTTCTTTATAAAGTGCGTTAAAAATAACAACTACAGTATATTCTTAAATTAAGGATATGTCAAGAAAATTTAAATATAAAAAAACGAGTAAATAATACTTAAATTTAGAAATAAATCTATTTAAAAATAATATTATTATTAATGTCGAAAAATGTAATACGATTTTAGTTGAAAATTATAAGAAAGTATGTATAATAAAAGTATTATATTTACAGAAATAGTTTCAAAATGGATTTTTTTATCATAAAAGTTTTAATTCATAAAATTATTAATTCTTAAAATTCCAAAAGCTATTATAAAAATATAAAATTTGCTAAAAAGGAGGAAAAATTATTAAGAAAAATGCATTAAAAGGTGCAATTGTGTTTATAGTTAGTATCCAAATAGTGTTAATATTCTTTTTTATCATATTACCACAAATTAAAATTAAGTTTGCAAATAAAAACGCAGAAAAAATAATAGTAGGAGATTTTATAGGTCAAAATTTTTTAGAAGAAAATATAATTGTAAACAATGAAAATTCAGAATTAAATAATAATTTAGAACAAAATAGTAAAAAAATAAATAAACAATTAGTACGGGTTAGACGACTCTAACATCTTAGGATATTTAACAATACCAGATATTTTACTAGAAAAAGCTCCAATACAAGAAAGTACCGAACTTACAACTCTTTCGAAAGCAATAGGACATTTTACAAGTACAAGCATATATTCAGGAAATGTTGGACTTGCTTCACACAATTCAGGAGGTCAAGGAGATTATTTTAAAAACTTAAAAAATATCAAAATTGGTAGCAAAATTTATTATCAAACACAATATGGAAACAAAAGATATATTGTAACTTTCAAACAAATTATTTCTCAAAATGATTTTACATATCTAAAAGAAACCCAAGATAATAGAATTACATTAATTACTTGCGTAAAAGGACAAAAAGACAAAAGACTATGTATTCAAGCGTTAGAAAATGAGCAGACATAAAATAAATTTTAAATATTACAAAATAGGAGGAATTTTATGAATTTAAAAAAGATTATATCAGTTTTAATTCTAATAATAACTTTGTTTTCAAACATATCGCCAGTAATGGCAGTAACTTTTGAAGAAGGAAAAACTATAAAATTACAAAAAGATCACGATTGCATTTCGTTATTAAAAATTAAAGGTCAAGACATTTTAAAAGGAGTAACGTATGTAATGTATTACAACAGTGAAACAAACGAAAAGCAGCCAGCATTTTGTGTAGAACCAGAAAAGGAAGGTATTGGCACGGGAGCAGGGGATAGCTACGATGTAACATTAAGTATGCTAGAAGATGAAGCACTGTGGAGAATTCTTTTCAAAGGTTATATGGGAAGCAAATATGAAAAGTGGGGATTAGAAACAGATGACGATTTATATTATGCTACAAAAACAGCAGTACATTGTTTAGTTCAAAATATATCTCCGGTTGATAAATACGAAATCCCAAATAGAGTAGGATGGGGAGAGAATATAAGTTTAGAAGATGTTCAAAGAAGAGGTAAGAAAGTTTTAGAAGTAGCACAAGAATTATATGAATATGGATTAAATGGTAACGAGAAATACATGGAGCCTGAAGTTTCTATAAACAAAAATGGAGAGATAATAAATGAGACGATAAATGGAAAAAAATATTTAGTTCAAAAGTATTTAATATCTGGAAATAGAGAAATATCAACTTATAACATTTCCATAGAAAACTTTCCAGATGGAACAAAAATATTTAATAATAAAAATGAAGAAGTTAATAAAACAAATGAACATAGCTTTAAAATAGCTGTGCCTGAAGAAAAAATAACATTAAATATCGAAGGAAAAATTAACATAACAGATGTAAAGATAAAATCATATCCTGTATTTTATGCAAGAGCATATGACGAAAATAAACAAGACTATATTACTTATGCTTCTGTTTATGATGAAGTTAGTACAAGTACAACATTAAATATAAATGCTTATAGGTCAGGATTAAAAATATATAAAATAGATGAAGAAACCGGGAAAAAACTTTCTGGTGTGGTCTTTAATGTAAAATATACAGATACAAACGAAAATATCGGAAATTTCACAACAGATGAACAAGGGAAAATAGAGATAAATGGATTAAGACAAGGTAATATAACAGTAACAGAAATTAAAACCAAAGACCAATACATACTAAAAACAGAACCAATAAATGTAGCTTTAAAATATAATGAAATAAAAGAAATAACTGTAGAAAATAGTACTAAAAAGGGACAAATAAAAGTAATAAAAATAGATGCAGAGGATAAAGAAATAAAAATCCCAGGTGTTGAATTTACTTTGTATAATTCTGATAAAGAAGAAATAGGAAAATATGTAACTGATGAAAATGGAGAGATAAAAATAGAAAATCTAAAGGTAGGGACATATTACTTAAAAGAAAGTAAAGAAAATGCTAAATATTGTCCTTTAGAGGAAGAAATAAAAGTAGAGGTAAAGTGGAATGAGACAACTGAAAAAATTATAGAAAACGAAAAGAAAAAAGGACAAGTAAAAGTAATAAAGATAGATGAAGATTATAATGAGATAAAACTAGAAGGAGTAAAATTTGAGGTAATAGATTCAAATGAAAAAGTGGTAGAAACATTAGTTACAGATAAAAATGGAGAGGCAACCACCTCTATGTTACCAATAGGAAAATATAGGATTAGAGAAATTTCTACACAAGAAAATTACATATTAGACGAGAAGAACATAACTGTTGAAATAAAATGGAATGAAGTAACAGAGCAAGTTGTAACCAATAAACACAAAGTGGGAAATTTAAAAATATATAAGGTAGATGCTGATAATCATAAAATTGCCTTAGGAGGAATTGTATTTGATTTATATAGTGAAGAATTTGAAAAAGTAGTAGGAACCTATATTACAGATAGCAATGGAGAAATTAATATAGAAAACTTAAGAACCGGAAATTATAAGCTAATAGAAAAACAGACCAATGAATGGTATGATTTAGGAAATAGCGTAGATATAAAGATAGAGTGGGATACTACAATAAATGAAATTATAGAAAATGAGTTAAAAAAAGGAAGCATAAAAATAATAAAAGTTGACTCTGAAAATAATGAAATAAAAATTGCTGGAGCAATTTTTGAGGTACTAGACGATGAAGGAAGAGTATTAGAAACTATAACAACAAATGAAAGTGGAGAAGCAATAACATTAAAATACAGTGTAAGAGATTATGAATCGTTAACAATTAGAGAAGTAGCAACAAATCAAGATTATGTTTTAAATGACCAACCAATAACAATAAAACTACAAGCACACCAAATACAGGAAATTATAGTACCAAACAGCAAAAAGAAGGGAAGAATAAAAGTAATTAAAGTAGATTCAAAAAACAATGAAATAAAATTATCAGGTGTAAAGTTTGAAATATATAATAAAAATAATGAATTAGTAGAAACATTAATAACAGATAAAAACGGTGAAGCAATTTCAAAGGAATTATTATGTAAAGATGAATACACTATAAAAGAAGTGGAGACACAGGAATATTATATTTTAAATGAAGCTACACAAACCGTTACATTACAACAAGATGAAATAAAAGAAGTAATATTTGAAAACGAAGCGGTAGAAATAAAAGTAAAAATAGAAAAGGAGGGAGTGTTAGAAACAGAAGCCGGAAAAAATATAAGCTACGATTTTAAAAATATACGAAATAATTCAAATGTTTCACTAGACGATTTTGTATGGACAGATATTTTACCAACAGATGCTATAAGAGCTGATAGACTACTAACAGGAACATGGAACGAAGATTTAACATATTCAGTATGGTATAAAACTAACAAAAATGATTTTAAATGTATCAAAGAAGGTCTTAGTACACAAGTAAACAACGAAATAAAATTTAAAGAGTTACAATTAGATGAAGATGAATATATAACAGAATATCAATTAAGATTTGGAACAGTAAAAGTAGGTTTCAGTGAGGTAGAAGCTCCAAAATTATATTGTGACGTATTAGAAAATCTAGATAACGGTTATAAATTTACAAACAAGACGAAAGTATCAGGAAGTTACAAAGAAAGAGATACAAGTGATGAAGACGAATGGACAACAATAGTTTATAACAAGGAACCAGAAAAAGAAGAATTACCAAGGACAGGATATTAAAATTTTATTGAAATTGGATTATATTTATGGTAACATATGAACCAAGGATTTATAGGAAAATAACCATAAAGCCAAAATATATTAAGTAAGGAAAAAAGAATAAAATGAGAATACGTTACAAAAAATGGGCAAGACCAGAACTAGAATCAAGTAATTTTTATGAAGACAATCCAGAAGAATACAAAGGAAAATGGAAATCAAAGTTTGAGAATGCAAATCCACTACATATAGAATTAGGGTGTGGCAAGGGAAGTTTTATATCAAAATTAGCTTCACAAAAACAAAATATAAATTACATTGCTATAGACTTAATAGATGCAATGCTAGGTCTAGCTAAAAGAAATATAGAAGAAACATATAAACAATTAAATTTAGAAATAAAAAATGTTATAATTACAAGATATGATATAGAAAGAATTTTAAATATATTCGATGAAACAGATAACATAGAAAGAATATATATAAATTTTTGTAATCCTTGGCCAAGAGGAAAACACCATAAAAAAAGATTAACTCATACAAAACAATTAGAAAAATATAGAAGCTTTTTAAAAGATGGAGGGAAGATATATTTTAAAACCGATGATGATACATTATTTACACAGAGTATATCATATTTTAGTCAGGCAGGTTTCCAAATAGAAAAAATAACACATGATTTAGCAAGTGAACAAGCATTTTGGAATGGAGAAGAAAATATTGAAACAGAACATGAAATAATGTTTAAGGAACAAGGAATAAAGATAAAGGCCCTAATTGCAAAAAAGATTACCATATAAATAAAAATAAGATGTTAATACAAATTTAATAATAATTTAATACCCATAAATTGGACAAAATCCTTAATCTTACTTGACTTTTTACTAATTTGCGTATAAGATATAAATGCATAAAAGTTTGTTAAAAAAAGTAAAAAATAAGAATGGAGGATTCTATGGGAGAGGTTATAGTAATAACATCAGGAAAAGGTGGAGTAGGAAAAACAACTACAACAGCAAATCTTGGTTCAGCTCTAGCACTAAAAGGAAAAAAAGTAGTATTAGTAGATACTGACATAGGGCTAAGAAACTTAGATGTTGTAATGGGACTAGAGAACAGAATAGTTTATGATATAATAGATGTTGTTGAAGAAAAATGCAAACTAAGACAAGCTCTAATTAAAGACAAAAGATTCGAACAATTATTCCTATTACCAGCTGCCCAAACTCGAGACAAAAGCGCAATAAACGAAGAACAAATGAAAGAACTAACTAACAAACTAAAAGAAGAATTTGATTATATTTTAATAGACTGTCCTGCAGGTATTGAACAAGGATTTAAAAATGCAATAGCTGGTGCAGATAGAGCAATAGTAGTTACAAATGCAGAAATATCTTCAATAAGGGATGCAGACAGAATTATAGGATTGCTAGAGGCCTCTGAAATAAAGAACCCCGAACTAATAGTAAACAGATTAAGACCTAATATGGTAAAAAAAGGTGAAATGATGGATGTCGATGATATTGTAGATTTATTATCAATAAACTTAATAGGAGTAGTACCTGATGATGAATTTATAATAACACAAACAAATAAAGGAGAACCAGCAGTAGTAAATAAAAAAGCTCCATCAGGCAAAGCATATATGGAAATTGCTCAAAGAATACTTGGAGAAAACATAGATGTTACAATACCAGGAAAAGATGAAGGCTTTTTTAGCAAAATAAAAAATATATTCAGAAAATAATCTATGGAGGAAAAGAATGTTTGAAAATGTATTTGGCTTCTTTAAGAAGATTGGAAAAAAAGATAGACTAGAAGAAAAATCAAAAGATACTGCAAAAGAAAGACTACATTTAGTATTAATGCAAGATAGAGCAAATGTATCAGCAGATTTTCTAGATATGATGAGACAAGAAATAATAGAAGTTATAAAAAAGTATATAGATGTGGATGAAAGAGATATAGATGTTAGACTTACAAACAAGACAAATGAAGATGGCACTACAGGAGCCCCAGCACTATATGCAAATATTCCAATTGCAGGAATAAAAGAAAATGTAAAACAAAAAGAACAGGAAACAAAAAAGCAAGATACAGAAGCTGAAGTAAGTAGCAAAATTGAAAATAATCAAGAAAGTATTAAAGAAGATACTGGTGATTTAGAAGAAAGCAAATGCAATAATGAAGATGGAGAAGTAGTAGAAGAAGAAAAAACAGAAAATCCAGAAAAAATAGAAGCCGATAACATAGAGAGTGATATTCAAATAGAAAATCAAGAAAAAGAAGAACAACAAGCAGAGAATAAAGAGCAGATAGAATCAAAAGAAAAAATAAAATCAAACAAAAAATAAGAGGTTTGACAAATGTGGAAAAGAATAATAAAGAATATGGATTGGGGAATTGTTGTCTGCATAGCAATTTTAATGACCATAGGGCTGGTTGCTTTATTTTCGGCGACTCAGGGCTCAGGATATGAAGAATTCTCAAAACAATTAATGTGGCTAGGAATTAGCCTGCCAATAACAATATTGGTAATATTTATAAATTACAATACAATTGCAAAAGTTTCTCCAATATTATATATTTTAATGTTAATATCTTTGGTTGCAGTATTGTTTACAGATCCTATAAATGGTGCAACAAGTTGGTTTACAATAGGGTCAGCCTCAATACAACCAGCAGAATTTGCAAAAGTTATAACTATAATTGTTCTATCAGCATATATAGCTAAAATTCAACAAAATGGAAAAGATGAGGTAAGTAGATTTTTTAAATTAATAAAATGCTTACTAATAGTTGTTGTACCAATGCTTCTTATAATTAAACAACCAGATTATGGAACTGCAATAGCATTCTTTGTAGCAACAATAGCAATATTGTTTGTTGCGGGAATAAAGAAAAGATATATTTTTACTGGAATAATTCTGGCAATTGTTCTATTACCAATTTTATATTTTTATGTGTTACCTGAGCATGCAAAAACAAGAATAGAGGTATTTTTAAATCCAGACTTAGATCCTAGAGGTGCTGGTTATAATGTTATTCAATCAAAACTAGCAATAGGTGCTGGTGAATTTTTAGGAATGGGAATTTTAAAAGGAAATCAAACACAACTTGGATTCTTATATCCTAAGACTACGGACTTTATATTTGCAGTAATAGGTGAAGAAATGGGATTTATAATTGCTGCAACAGTAATAATAACATACGTAATATTAATAACAAAGGCTATATATATAGCAAAAACATCTAAAGATAATTTAGGTTCATATATAGCAGCGGGAATTGCGGGAGTTTTTATATTTCATATGGCGGAAAATATAGGAATGACAATGGGATTGCTTCCAATTACAGGAGTACCATTACCATTTGTAAGTTATGGAGGAAGCTCTCTTCTTACAAACTTTATAATGATAGGATTATTGCTAAATATCAGTGGAAGAAGACAAAAAGCAATTTTTGTTGATCAGAGTATTTAAAATTCTAATCTTGATGAAGGGAAGAAAAAATTGAAGATAGGAAATGTAGAATTAGATAATAATATTTTTTTAGCTCCAATGGCAGGTATCACAGACCTGCCATTTAGACTAATATGTAAAGAAATGGGAGCTGGTCTTGTATATACAGAAATGGTAAGCAGTAAGGCCTTGCTATATGGAGATGAAAAAACCAAGCTATTATTAAAATCAAGCCCAAAAGAAAGACCGCTTGCGGTTCAAATATTTGGAAGTGATTTAGAAGCAATTGCATATAGTGCTAGATATGTGAGTGATTTTGCAGATATAATAGATATAAATATGGGGTGTCCTGCTCCTAAAGTTACCAAAAATGGAGATGGAAGTAAGCTATTACTTGACCTAAATTTAATTAGACAGATTGTAGAAACAGCGACTAAAAATTCAAGAGTTCCAGTGACTGTTAAAATAAGAATAGGTTGGGATGAAAATAATATTGTTGCGCTAGATGTTGCAAAAATAGTAGAAGAAGCAGGTGCATCAGCAATAACAGTTCATGGAAGAACTAGAAGTCAGTTTTACTCAGGTCAGGCAAACTGGGATATAATTAAGAAAGTAAAAGAAAATGTAAAAATTCCAGTAATAGGAAATGGAGATATTACATCTGGAGAAATTGCAAAAAAAAGATTAGAAGAAACAAAAGTAGATGCATTAATGGTAGGAAGAGCAACTCTAGGAAATCCATGGATTTTTAGAGAAATTTTAGAATATATAAAAAATGGAAAAATTACTTCAAAAGTATCTATAGATGAAAGAATGAATTTAATATTAAAACATATTAACATGGAAATTGAGGAAAAAGGCGAAAATATTGCCATAAAAGAAATGAGAAAACATATAAGTGCATATACAAAAAATTTACCAAACTCTGGTGAATTTAGGAATAAAATAAATATGCTAAATACAAGAAAAGAAGTAGAAGATTGTCTTGTAAAATATTTTAATAATATAAAAAATTAGAAGGTAAAAATTAATTATAGGGTAAAAAATATAACGCTAATCGCGTTTTACATTTACCCTATTTTATTTTGTCTATTTTCAAATCTATCTATAGCTTCTACATCCTTAAAACAAGGAGAATCAAAAAAATCTTTTAATTCGATGTTTAAGCCTTCACATATATGTATTATAGAGCTTAAAGTAGGCTCTTTTACTTTCCCTCGTTTACAATCGCTTATAATGGAATTAGAAATTCCTGCTAAATAAGAAAGCCTATAGGCAGATAAATTATGTTCTTTTAGTAGTTCTTTAATTCTAATATTAATTGCATCTGATAATATCATAAAACAGCCTCCCTGCAAATAAAAGACAAATAAAGTATAACAAAATAATTATATTTTGTATGCGGAAGTATCCGAATTGACCTAAAAATTTGGTTTGAAGTCTGTAAAATGATAAAGTATAGATAAATTACTTAATATTAAATAATATAGAAAAGCTTTATATAGTAACAAGTTACTTAGAAGAGGTCTTTTTATCATGTGGATAAGGTGTTATTTCATCGGTTCTATATAACAAATAATCAATACTAGTATTATAAAAATCTGCTAATTTACACAATAGCTCCAAAGGAATATTTCTTTTATTAAGTTCATAATAAGAATATGCAACTTGAGAAACATTAAGAAATTTACTTAATTGTTTTTGAGTAAGATCATTATCTTCTCTAAGATTTTTTATACGAGTTTCCATTTTTTTTAATCCTTCCTTATAAAAATATTTAAAATTGAACAAACTATAAGAAAAACTAAAAAATTATAAAATAAAACAAAATGTTATATTGCGTTTTAAAACATATTGTTATATAATAAATTTATGATAATAAAAAAAGAGAAAAAAGGAGAGAAAACTTATGAAAAAATTTAGAAAAGATTATGGTATTACGCTTATAGCACTAGTAGTAACGATAGTACTAAACTGCGTACGCAGTGGTCGTAAATTGGGAAATATAGCTTAAAATAGAATAAATACTTGAAAATATAGACAATCTCCTTTAAAATATATTATGTAAAATAATTACAAAAATATATTTTAAAGGAGGTTTTGCTTATGACAAACAAAAAATTATTAGAAAAACTGCGAGAAGATATGGAAATGCGAGGCTTTTCACATTATACAAAATACAGTTATTATCATA
>CALXEU010000038.1 GCA_944387395.1 uncultured Clostridia bacterium
TGAGACGATGAATTGGTTAAAGTCGACAGTATTAAGTGAGAGTGCAGTAGATTCGGATTCTAAAAGTTGGGGAAATTACAAAGATGAAAATGTATATGATAGCAATGGAAGTAAAATAATCAAAGAATCAGGTAGCTCCGCAACATTAAATACAGGAGTAACCACATATACAATGAAAAATAATATATATGATTTAGCAGGAAATTATTGGGAATGGACACAAGAGGCGGCCCGCTCTAGCGGTCGAGTTATTAGAGGAGGCAATTCTAACAATTCTGGCTCTAGCTATCCAGCTTCTTACCGCCTCAACTACACTCCGGACTACACCGTCAGCATCTTTACTTCACGTCCAGTTTTATATGTAGCTCTGAATGCTGAAGAGAATAATTAAAAAATAAAGTATAGCAAGGCATAGTATATAAACTATGTCTTGTATATTTATATATGAAAGACTTGAATATAGTTATTTTGCTAATACTTGCAGGAGTAAGTATTAATTTAGTGTTAGGAGAAAATGGATTAATAAAGAGAGCCCAGGAGGTATCATTAAAGACTGATGAAACACAAGAAAAAGAAGGAATAGAAATGGCTATAGCATCAAGTAAAATGGAAGATGTTAATACACTAGGGATATCTAAAACTAGTTTAGAAAAAGCACTAAGAGAGCAATTTGGAAACAACAAGGATTTCACAGTAACAGATAATGGAGATGGAAGTTTCCTAATAGACATGAATGACACACAAAGAAGTTATTATGTAGAAAATACAGGAGAAATAATAGATGAAAGTAATATGATAGAAATAGGAACAGCAGAAGAATTGAAGGCATTTAGAGATGATGTTAATAGTGGAAATACTTATGAAGGAAAGTATATAAAATTAACTAATAACATAACATTGAATATAGAAGAAGAATGGGAACCAATAGGGTTATATCCCAACAATACGACCGGGCCAGATGATAAAATAAACAATAGGTATTTTAAGGGTATTTTTGATGGAAATAATTATGAAATAAATAACATATATATAAATAATTCAAATAAAGGTCAAGCATTATTTGGATTAACTGAAAATGCTATGATAAAAAATATAATTTTAGGAACTAATAATAACATTAGCGGAGGACCTGTTACTACTGGTATTGTTGCATATTGCTATTCTAGTAAAATATATAATTGCAAAAATAAAAGTGCTATAACAGGCAATGGAAATTATGTTGGAGGAATAGTCGGTTATGCTTATAAAAATTCAATAATTGAAAATTGTAGTAATACCGGGAATATTACTATTGGTGTTGGTTGTTATGCAGCTGGAGGCATAGTAGGGCAACAACAATCCAATATCCAGGTTATTAATTGTATAAATTATGGAAATATAACAGGATATAATCATGTTGGTGGAATTATTGGTTCAGCAATAGATTCTAGTGTAAGTAATTGTGCTAATATAGGCAATGTAGTAGCGACAAACAATATTGCGGCTGGAATAATAGGTATTTCTTCTCATAATATTAACATTGAATCATGCTATAATATAGGCAATATAAAATCTATATCTGGAGCATCAGGAATTCTCGCTTATCAACAATCCTCTCCTAATACAATAATAAGTAATTGCTATACAGCTGGAAATATTGAAGCTAACTATAATTCTGTAGCTATTTGTATAGCTCAAACAGGAATTGCTTTAAATATAAGTAATTGTTATTATTTAGAAAACACAATTAACGGAACTAATGATGTCCAAATCAATAAAGGATTAACTGTTAAAAATAGTGAAGAATTAAAACTTTTATTTACAGAATTAGGAGAAAATTTTAAAGAAGATACAAATAATATTATTAATGGCTATCCAATACTTAAATGGCAATGATTTATAATGAACAATTCACTAAACTGCGTACGCAGTGGTCGTAAGTTGAAAAATATAGCTTGAAATAAGAAGAAATACTTGAAAATATAGAAAATCTCCTTAAAATATATTATGTGAAATAATTACAGAAATATATTTTGAAGGAGATTTTACTTGTGACAAAAAAATATTAGAAAAACTGCGAGGAGATATGGAAATGCAAGAATTCTAACATTATACAAAATATACTCTTGATAATTTATGCATTTTGTAATTATTGACAATCAAATACAAAGATGTTATTATAATAAAGAAAATGTGTTTATAGCTCAGTTGGATAGAGCGTTCCCCTCCTAAGGGAAAGGCCGCTGGTTCGATTCCAGCTAAGCACACCATAAACAAAAGACCGTTTTTAAAAACGGCTTTTTTTGTAATATATCTTAAAAGAAAAGGAAAATAGAATTTTGGAAAATAATGAAAATAATAAATTTATGAAAATTGCTCTAAAAGAAGCAAAAAAGTCCTATGATTTAGAAGAAATTCCAGTAGGAGCAGTAATAGTAAAGGATGGAAAAGTTATAGCAAGAGGGCACAACTTAAAAGAAACAAAAAATGATACAACAAACCATGCAGAAATTATTGCAATAAAAAAAGCAAGTAAAAAATTAAAAGCATGGAGATTAACTGGTTGTACAATGTATGTAACTTTAGAGCCATGCACAATGTGTGCTGGAGCGTTAATACAATCGAGAATAGACAAAGTGGTAATAGGAACAATGGATGAAAAAACAGGTGCTTGTGGCTCAGTATTAAATGTATTAAAAGATTATAAGTTTAATCATACAGTAGAGATAGAACAAGGCATTATGGAAACTGAGTGTAGAGAAATCCTGCAAAGCTTTTTTAAATTTTTAAGAGAAAAAAGAAAAAATGAAAAAGACTTAAAAATAAAAGAAAATTAATAAAAAAACTAAATTATGTGAATAAGAAAGGGTAGTGTAAAATTAAACACTACCCTTTTTAGAATCAATAATAATAGTAACAGGACCGTCATTTAAAAGCTCTACTTTCATATCACTACCAAATATACCTGTTTTAACGACAGCTATCTGCTTTTTACATTCACTAATAAAATACTCATATAGAGGAATAGCAATATCAGGTTTAGCAGCTTCTACAAAACTAGGACGATTTCCTTGAGTGCAATCTCCATATAAGGTAAATTGGGAAATGATTAATAATTCACCATCAACTGCTTTTAAAGATAAATTCATTTTATCATTTTCATCACTAAAAATACGCAAATTACAAACTTTTTTCACCAAATAATCCACATCTTGTTTATCATCTGTGGAAGTTATACCTAATAAAACTAAAAAACCAGAATTAATTTTATTGTAAACTTTTCCATCAATTGAAACACTAGCATACTTAACTCTTTGAATAACAACTCTCATAAATCCTCCCTAAATCATAAATTTAAAATATAATAACCCAGAAATAAATTTTTTTCAATATATAAAATAATATAAAGAACAAAATTACAATTGACAAAATATGTAAATTCGTAATATAATAAAAGATACATTATCCTTGGTACCAGGAAAAATAAACGGTATAGGTTACAAAAAGATACTTCGTACTAGTAAATACTATGGAGGAAATTTATGAAATTAGGAGACTTTTTTATTCGGAATAACAAAGGCAAAAATGGAGATACTTCAAAGAAAATATCAAAAGGAATAGAATGTAGAACTGAAAAATTTGAGGGCTTTCCAGCAATTCTTGGGCTTTTAGGAGTGATAATTCCTGTAAAGATAGATTTTTCTTACTCAGAAGAATATTGCTTTAAAGGTGTTAGAGCACTTAAAAAAGAAATATCTATCAATGGAAGAGAACTTCACTGTATCTATAGCGAATATTTTTGCAATAGAAAATTAATAATTAAAGAAAAATATGTCATTAGAATTGAAATAAACGAACCAGGATTTAGGAGGAAAAATATCGTATTACGAAATAGTCAAAGCATTGAGGAATACCTTTTAAGCTTAAATGAAAGGTTAAAGATAAAGGATGTTTATGAAAAAGTTATGGAACTTTTAGGTCTATCTGATGAGGAAATTTCAGAATGTGGAAAAATATTAATTGCTTATATGAAAATCGAAGATGAAAGAGAAACAACCATAAGTAAAATTGTTAGATCTTATGGTCAAATACAGGAATATGTTTTTTCCGAAAATGACGAGGCTTAATGTGTCCTTGAATATTGTGATAAAATCTGTAGCAAAAATCAGTCTAAAATTATGAACCGAGTAAAAGAAAGAATTTCAAAGTCGCAGGAATTCATTAACAATAATTAATGTTTTAAAATCCTACACTTATACAGCACATGCCAAGAGATAAAAACTCTTGGCATATGTAGTATAAAATAAAAAGAAGAGGGCCAGAATTAATCCTGGCCCTCTCCGCTAACATGGCTTCTTAGAGATGCTCGACCCAACTTTCGTGGCTCCAGCCGGTTACGGATTTCCCGTATTCCACCTCCAGCATTCGCAGGAGGTGTCCTGTTGTGCAACCGTAATTGCACTGATCCACCGTGGGCATTCCGCCCAACTTCATACACTCTTTGCAGTGTTCAGTAAGCTCTGCCCGTCTCCTCTCATAAGCCTTTTTCTTGGCTTCGAAATCTTCGGACTTCTTTTCGATATCAGCCATAATTAGCCTCCTTTACATAATTAGGATAATTTTATTATACCATAAATTACAACATAATAACAAGTGAAAATTGAAAAATTATACGAAATTGTATATATTTACTAAAAACAGAAAAGATTTTCCATTTGACAATTCTAATAATTTTGATATAATATATAAACAATTGGAGACGTATCGAAGTGGTCATAACGAGGCTGACTCGAAATCAGTTAGCCGGGAATACCGGCCCGTGGGTTCGAATCCCACCGTCTTCGCCAAAACTGGAATAAAAGTCAAAAACAATAATACAATATTAAAGTAGAATTGGAGGATACTTTGAAAAAGTTAAGTGAAAAAACGAAAGATAAAATAAAATTAAGTATAGCTTTAGGAATATTGCTCACAATAATTTTATGTGTACTATTAATAGTTGTACAATATCAAGTAGAAGGCGAAAAAAATATGCCATACAAACTTTCAAAAATAACTATAATAAGTACTGCAGAAGGAGAGCAAAACGAAGAAGAAGGCAATCAAAAAGCAAAATGGAACTTATCTATATTCCAAAACAATGATGTATATATTTTTATAGACAAAGCAAATGAGGAAGTTAAAGACCTATTAGAGAGTGTCACAATAGAAAATATAGTAGTAACAGATGAACCTCAAAAGGGCACAATAAAAACATATATGCCTAACAGCGAAGATGGCCGTGTCTTCTCGTATGATGAAGACTATATAGTAAAAGAACATCTTACGTACAATGGAGGAACAAACAGCAATACAAGAACACTAACAATAGGAAACCAGGGTGGTTCATGTGCAATAAGATTCTCTAATGCTAATATTGGAACATACATATCAAATGACGATACAGAAATAAAACATGATGGAGAACTAATCACTAAAATAGGAGCAACTGAAGAAGAAATATCATTTAATGTAAATTTTGATTTAATAATAAAGGTAAATAATATAAAATATAAAGCCAATATTACTCTAAACTTGCCATGTAAAAACTTATGCGAGGAAAAAACATCAAGCATTGAAATAACAGATACAAGCTCAATAATATTTAAGAGAATAAGATAAGGGTAATTAAATAAAAGAAAATTATAAATTTTACAATTACAAAAAACAACAAAATATAATAAAAAAACATAAAAATCAAAAATACTCTTGTCAAAATGAATCGAATAATATATAATGCAAAAGGTACGAGATTAAGTTCTGACTTTTGTATGGAAAGTATTTCAATAGAGAACTATGAACCTTGTCAGGTCCGGAAGGAAGCAGCAATAAGTAGAAAATCTCTATGTGAGATACTCTCCATAGAGAAGCCAGAAAATCTGGTACTATTTTTACTTTATAGAAAATTACATTTTTCATGTAATTCTGTATAAAATAATGAAAATTTTATATAAACTGATTTCCAGGGGGGTTATTAATGGAATATACAGCTTTATACAGAAAATTTAGACCAACAAAATTTAGTGAAGTAGTAGGGCAAGAACATATAGTAAAAACAATAAAAAATGAGATTATAAACGATAGAGTTGGTCATGCATATCTATTTAATGCAGGAAGAGCAACAGGAAAAACATCATGTGCCAAAATACTAGCAAGAGCAATAAACTGCTTAAATCCACAAAATGGAGAACCCTGTAACGAATGTGAAATATGCAGGGCAGCCATTGAAGGATCACTCACAGACATAGTTGAAATGGACGCTGCATCAAATAACAGTGTTGAAGACATTAGAGCAATTAGAGATGAAGTAAATTTTTTACCAACACTTGCAAAATACAGAGTATATATAATAGATGAAGTTCATATGCTTTCAATAGGAGCTTTTAATGCATTATTAAAAACACTAGAAGAGCCACCAGCACATGTTAAATTTATTCTTGCAACAACTGAACCACAGAAATTACCAGCAACAATACTTTCTAGATGCCAAAGATTTGACTTCAAAAAAATAAGTGCTGAAAACATAGAAAAAAGATTAAATTTCGTATGCGAAGAAAGCAAAATTGATATTACAGAAGGTGCCAAAAAACTTATATCAATACTTGCAGAAGGAGCATTAAGAGATGCATTAAGTATACTAGAAAGATGTATGCAAGAAGAAGGGCAGATTACAGAAGAAGTAGTAAAAGAACTAGTAGGAATACCAAAAACAGAAAGTGTAAATAAGCTAACAAAAAGTATAATAGAAAAAAATACAGAAGACGCTTTGAATGCTATAAACGAAGTTGTAAATGAAGGAAAAGATATTTCTAATTATTTGTGGGAAGTTATAAAATATGTCAAGGACATCTTAATATACAAATCAAATACTAAATTAGAAATATACTCAGAAAAGGAACTTGAAGAAATAAAGGCAATAGCAGATAAAGCAAAAAAAGAGCAATTAATAAAAATTATATATGAATTATCAAATTTACAAAATGACATGAAATGGTCATCACAAAAATTAATTATGTTTCAAGTTACCATAATAAAATTATGTAACATGCAAGACTATAAAATTTCAGAAGAATCACAAGCCAATACATCTGCAAATGAAGGAATAAATCAAACACAGATAAATGATTTAATGTATAAAATAAATAGACTAGAAAAGCAAATAACAATTATGCAAAATTCACAAGCAAAAGTTATCAACAATTTTGGAAAAAATGTGGAAAACACAGAGACAAAATTTGATATTCCAGTACCAAAAGCAGAAGTAAAAAAATCAAACTCAATTAAATTAGGGAATGCAGTAGAAGGATGGCCTAAAATTGTAGATAATTTAAAAAATGAGGGAAAGATAAGTTTATATACAAACTTACTAAATTCCACAGCAAATGAAATAAATGACATGACTGTTGGAATAAAATTTGAAAGAGGACTTACTCCATTTGGAAAAACTATTTTAGAAAGACCAGAGAATATGAGTGAAATTACAAAACAAGTTTCCATGGAAATGGGAAAGCCAATGAGAGTAGTTCTAATAGATAATAATGATGAAATTGCAAAATCAAAAGATACATTCACAGACTTAACAAAAGGATTGGATATACCAATAAATATAATAGATTAATATAAAAATAAGATTACATACAAAAAAGTATGTAGAAAGAATAGGAGGAAACAATATGTCAAAAAGAGGAGGATTCCCAGGAATGGGAGGATTTGGAGGAATGAATCTAAATCAATTAATGAAAGAAGCTAAAAAAATGCAAGCTGATATGGAAAAATCACAAGAAGAAATAGGAAACCAAGAATTTACCGCATCTGCAGGAGGAGAAGCAGTAACTGTAAAAGTTTCTGGTAAAAAGGAAATAAAAGAGTTAAAAATAAAACCAGAAGTAGTTGATCCAGAAGATGTAGAAATGTTAGAAGATTTAATAACAACATGCATAAACAATGCTTTAAAACAAGTAGATGATGCAACAGCAGCTTCACTTGGAAAGTACAACATTCCAGGACTTATGTAATTACGTAAATAATAAATATATTTAGGAGAGCAAAATGTCATATTATTCACCATCAATAGAAAAACTAATAGAAAGCTTTGCAAAATTACCAAGTATCGGGAATAAAACAGCAGCAAGACTTGCATTTTACATACTAAATGCAAGTGAAGAAGAAACTAATAGTTTTATAGAAAGTATACAAAATGCAAAAAAAAATCTAAAATATTGCTCAAAGTGTTATAATATTACAGATACAGACCCATGTCCAATTTGTTCTAATAGTACAAGAGACCAATCAACAATATGTGTAGTTGAAGACGTTAAAGATGTAGTAGCAATGGAAAAAACTCATGAATTTAAAGGTGTATATCATGTACTTCATGGATCGATTTCACCAATGAATGGAATTGGTCCTGATGACATAAAAATAAAAGAGCTACTTTCAAGGCTTATGGATGGACATGTAAAAGAAGTAATACTTGCAACAAATCCAAGAGTAGAAGGAGAGGCAACAGCAATGTACTTATCTAAGATTATAAAACCTCTTGGAATAAAAGTTACAAGAATAGCCCATGGAATACCAGTAGGTGGAGATTTAGAGTATACAGATGAGGTAACATTGAGTAGAGCACTAGAAGGAAGAATACAATTATAAAAAATAGAAAGAGGAAAAATAATTGGAAAACAAGAATGAAAATGGAAGCGAAGAGGTAAAGAAATATAGAGATAAGGTTAATGAAATTAAAGAAAGAAAAGATAACGATCCATTAATGTTCTTTTTAGGAATAATTCTATTAGGAGTGGGATTATTCATGTTAAGCAAAAGAGTATTAGTTAGTAGCTCATGGTATACTTGGAGAATGGGAAATATTAACCTATCATCAGGATTAGTAACCGTTCCATTAATAATAGGTATAATTTGGTATTTCTTTAATACCAAGTCTATAATTGCAAAAATAATTATAGTTTTAGGAATAGTATTTATTGTTGCAACAATTATAATGAGTATTAGAATATACTTTATACCAACTTTATTATATGAATATATATTAATAATAGGAATGGCAGCAGCTGGAAGTGGACTACTACTTAGGACTTTATTTAGAAATAAAAAATAATAATAATAAAAATCCAACTCAAAGGAGAAGGATTTTTATTTTCTGGTATATAGTACATCAGAATTAGAAAGAATAATATTACAAATATCTCTTGTAGAATTTTTCTTTGCTAAGAGTTTAGTATTAAGCTTCATTTGTTTAAGCTTTGCATTATCTGAAAGGAGTTCTGAAATGATTTTTTCATAGTTATCTTTCTTTTTAATCCATATTGCAACGCCAGAATTTTCTAAAAACTCTGCATTTTCCTCCTCTTGACCCGGAATGGGATTAATTATTACAATCGGAAGACCAGAAGCTAAACTTTCTGTTGTTGTAAGACCTCCCGGCTTAGTTACAACCAAATCAGAAACACTCATAAGTTCAGGAACCTGATTTGTAAAGCCTAAAACTTTAACAAAATCTGAAGCATTTTCAGATTCAACCAAATTAGAAAATTCTTCAAGCATTTTTTCATTCTTACCACTAATTGCAACTATTTGATAATCTATACAATTTCTAATAAATGATTTTAAAATCTTAATAGTTCTTTCTCGACCAAGTCCAAATTCTCCTCCACCAAAGAATAAAATTACTCTCTTTTTAGGATTAAGGTCAAAATTTTCTTTAATTATATCTTTATTAAAATGTTTTAAAAAACGATTTGACAAAGGAATTCCTGTTGCAAAAATTTTATTTTCAGGAATACCATTATAATTAATTAATTCCTGTCTCATTTTTTCGTGAGCAACAAAGAAATAGTCAACATATTCATTACCAACAAGCCATTGCATATGAGGAGCAAAGTCGGTCATAATTGTTGCAAGTTTGCAATTAATTAAACTTTTACGTTTTAAATAACTAACCATTTGACTACCAAAAGGATGAGTAGAAATAACAACATCTGGTTTATATTCTTCGAAAAGCTTAAAGAGTTTTCTAGCCATTAATTTATTAGAAGTATTACTTATATGAGCAAGAGGACCCTGCTGAGAATGACTATAAACTTCGCCCCAAGCCCAAGGAAACTTCTTTGCCATTTCTTTATATGCGGTAGTAGATATTTTATTAAAAGGCTTATTGACATATAGCATACAATCAACTAATTTTGTTTCACAATCCTTAAAATTATCATTTATATATTGATTTATAGAATTGGCGGCAGATAAATGCCCACCTCCATATGATGCATAAAATATTAAAATTTTTTTCACTTCTTATTTCTCCATTCGAATTCATTAATTTATATTTTATCATAATTAAATTAAAAACAAAAGCATAATGCATAAAATTTGAAAAAATACCAATAATACATATAAATATAAATAAAGATCAAAATGAGGAAAAAACAAAGACCTTATTATAAGAAAGGAAGGCTTAATGAAAAAGTATATTTTATATGTAGTTCTTATAATTTCGATATTTACAATTCTTTTTACTGCAATATATGTAATAAATGAGATGCTTCCAAACGAGGTTCAAGCATCAAGTAGTGGGGGAACAGCTTCTGATGTACAACTTATAGCAAGAGCTATAAATGGAGAAGCAAGAGGAGAGCCATATGAAGGTCAGGTAGCTGTACGGAGCTGTAATCTTAAATAGAGTAAATTCATCACAATTTCCGAATACCATTGCTGGAGTAATTTATCAACCAGGAGCATTTACTGCAGTTGCAGATGGTCAAATAAATGTACCAATAGATCCAAATTCTACTGTCGTAAAGGCAGCACAAGATGCATTAAATGGATGGGATCCAACTGGAGGGGCATTGTACTATTTTAATCCAGATACTGCTACAAATTCATGGATATGGTCAAGACCGCTGATAAAAACAATCGGAAAACACAGATTTTGTGAATAATGGAGGGAATTAAATTGAAAGATAATAAAATATCAAATAAAAAAGCATTTGTTACTATTGCTATAATACTTGCTATAACCATATTTGGAGCGGTGTGTTATTATGCATATAAGGAAACAGAAAAATATAAAATTGCAATGGAAAATAAATATAATATGGCATTTTATGAATTAGTAGACTATATACAAAATGTAGAAGTATATCTTGCAAAATCATTAATATCAACAAGTGCGGAGCATGGTGCAGAAAATTTAACAAATGTATGGAGAGAAGCAAGTTTAGCACAAAACCAACTAGCGCAGCTACCAATATCTAGTAATGAACTAGAAAATGCATCAAAATTTTTAAACCAGGTAAGTGATTATAGTTACTCACTTTCAAGAAAAAATATATCGGGAGAATCGCTATCACAAGAAGATTTAAATAATATAAAAGAGTTACATCAATACAGTGTAGAATTAGAAAATGTTATAAATCAGTTATCAACAGATTTATATGAAGGTAGAATAAAATGGGGAGATTTAAATAATACGAATGCAACTGTAGGATTTGCTACAGAAGTATCGTCAATCACTCAGGACTCATTTTCAAGTATAGAGGAAAATTTCCATGAATACGCAGGATTAATCTATGACGGAGCATTCTCAGAACATTTAACTTCAAACGAGAAAAAAGGTTTAACGGGAGAAGATATAGATGAAGAACAGGCAAAAAAAATAGTAGAACAATTTTATGGACAGCAAAATATATCTGAAATAATATCAAACGGATATTCAGAAAATGCAGAAATACCATCATACGATTTTAATGTGAAAATGAATGATACAAATGATATTGCGACAATCTCAATTTCTAAAAAAGGTGGACATGTAATATTTGCAAATTACAATAAAACAGTAGAAACGGAGCTTATTACACAAGAACAAGCTGATGAAATAGGGAAAAATTTTCTAGAACAACATGGATATAGTAATATGAAAGAAACCTATTATTATAAACAAGGCGGAATTGTTACAATAAATTATGCATATTATCAAACAACAGCAGATGGTAAGCAAGTAATTATGTATCCGGATTTAATAAAATTAAAAGTAGCTTTAGATGATGGAAGAGTTCTAGGAATAGAAACTAGCGGATATCTAAATTGCCATTATGAAAGAGAAATTCCTACAAATATAGTGTCAAAGGATGAAGCTAAAAAAATACTAAACCAAGAATTAGAAATATTAAGTGAGAACTTGGCAATGATACCAACAGAATGGCAAACAGAAATACTTTGTTGGGAATTTAAGGGTAAAGTGGAAGATAATGAATTTTTAGTATATGTAAATGCACAAACAGGCAAAGAAGAAGATATACTTGTAATAGTAAATACTCCAAATGGAACATTAACACATTAAAAGTAAAAACTTCTAGTATTTTAATATAAATAAAATCAATAATAATAGTAAATTTACTATAAAATTAAATTAGTAAATAACACATAATACTGGAGGTTTATATGGGAAATAAGAAAAATTTAATGAGTGAAAATCTTAAAGAGGAAATCGCTAAAGAATTAGGTGTATATGAGCAAGTAAAACAAGATGGTGGATGGGAAAACGTTTCATCTAAAACTTGTGGAAACATGGTCTCTAAAGCTATAGAAATAGCAAATAGAAATACAAAATAGTTAATGTAAGAGCAAGCAAAACTTGCTCTTATTTTCATATTGCAAAAAGAATATTAATAGAATATAATAATAAAAAATTTATGGAGGTATATTTTGGACAAAATAAGAGTTAAAGATATATTAAAAATTACAGGTGGAACACTAATATATGGGAATGAAGAAGAAGTATGTGAAAACTTTAGTAGAAACACAAAAGAAATAAATGAAGGAGATATATACATAGGATTTAAGGGAGAAAATTTTGATGGAATAGAATTTTATGAAGAAGCTTTAGAAAAAGGTGCAAAAGGATGCATATTAAATAGAAATCTAAATAAAGAATTTAAACAAAGAAATGGAGAATTTATAATCCAAGTAGAAGATACAGTCGATGCGGTTGGAAAAATTGCTAAACTAAAAAGGCAAATGTATAATATTCCTGTAATTGCAGTAACAGGTAGTGTTGGAAAAACAAGTACAAAAGATATAATTTATAGCGTTGTATCTCAAAAATATAAAACACTTAAAACTCAAGGGAACATGAATAATCATATAGGAATGCCATTAACTATACTAAAATTAAAGGATGAAGAAGCCTTAGTTGTCGAAATGGGAATGAATCACTTAGGAGAATTAAGTAAACTAACCGATATAGCAAAACCTACAATAGCAGTAATTACAAATGTAGGAACAGCACATATTGGAAATTTGGGTTCAAGGGAAAATATATTAAAAGCAAAATTAGAAATACTAGAAGGGTTATCAGAAAACGGATATGCAGTAATAAACAACGATAATGACTTATTACATAAATGGGTAAAAGACCAAAATAAATATAATACTGTAACCTATGGAATAAATTCAGAAAGCAACTACATAGCACAAAACATAAAACTTTCAGACACGAATAGTAAATATAAAGTACAAATAGATAACAATTTGGAAGAAATAACTGTTCCAGTCGGAGGAGAAGCATTTATATACAACAGTCTAGCAGCAATAAGTGTAGGAAGAATCTTAAATATTCCAATGGATAAAATAAAACAAGGAATAGAAAAATTTGAATTAAGTAAGATGAGACTAGATGTACAAAAAACTAAACAAGGGTACACAATTATAAATGATTGCTATAATGCAAATTACGATTCTATGAAATCTTCCCTAGAGTATTTACAAAAGATGAATGGTAAAAGAAAAATTGCTGTTTTAGGAGATATGCTAGAATTAGGGGATTACTCAAAAGAATTGCATGAAAAAGTGGGAATAGAAGTTTCAAAAAATAATATAGATATATTAATAACGGTTGGAAAAGAAGCAAAAAATATTGCAAAAATAGCAAAAGAAAACGGAACAAAGCAAATTTATATGTGTGAAAATAATAAAGATGCCATTGAACAGATAAAGAAAATTGTAGAAAAAGAAGATACAATACTAATAAAAGCATCGAATTCAATGCATTTTAAGGAAATTGTTGAAGCCTTGTGTAAATGATTAAGTATGTGAAAGTATAAATGGTTGAAAAAATTTTTTTTAACTAGAATTGTGACTTGGAAAGGAATGCGTGTAAAAATGACGAAATTAGGAGTCATATTTGGTGGAAAATCAACAGAACATGATGTATCTGTGGTATCTGCAAGTTCAGTAATTAAAAATTTGAACAAGGAAAAATATGAAATATATCCGATATACATAGCTAAAGATGGTGAGTGGTATCACTATACAAAAGATGTAAATAAGGTGGAAATATTTGGAATAGGAGAGAATCCCAAAGAACTAGAAAAAATAACAAATGAGCTAGAAACTTTAAAAAAATTAGACGTAATATTTCCAGTGTTACATGGATTATATGGGGAAGATGGAACTATACAAGGTTTATTAGAACTAGTACAAAAACCATATGTGGGTTGTAAAGTACTTGCATCAAGTATATGTATGGATAAAGTATATGCAAAAATAATATTTGAAAAGGCAGGAATAAATCAAGCAAAGTACATTGTTATTAATTCTACAAAGAAAGGCTATACATATATAGATGAAAAATTAAATGAAATAAAAGTAAATTTTGAAATAATAACGAATATAGTAAACGAAAAACTAAAATATCCAGTATTTGTAAAACCATCTAATTCAGGATCGTCAGTTGGTGTTAGCAAGGCAGAAAGTAAAGAAGAATTAATAAATGCTATAAAATTAGCTCAAAATTATGATAATGAAATATTAATAGAAGAAGGTATAATTGGAAAAGAGATTGAATGTGCGGTATTGGAAACAGATGAAATAGAGGCATCTTGTGTGGGTCAAGTTTTATCTGCTGAAGAATTTTATGATTACAATGCTAAATACAAAAATGTAAAATCAAGAACATTAATTCCAGCAGATATAGGCAAAGATACATCGGAATTAGTAAGAAAATTAGCAATTAAAGCCTTTAAAGCTGTAAGAGGAAGAGGCTTATCAAGAGTAGATTTTTTTGTTGAAAATAGTACGGGAAAAGTCTACATAAATGAAATTAATACAATGCCAGGTTTTACAACAATAAGTATGTATCCGCAATTGTGGGAAAACTGTGGATTATCTTATGAAAAATTATTGGATAAATTGATTGAAAATGCAATTTCAAGATAGAAAAATTTTTTCTATCTTTTATAAAAAGGAAAGGACAAGCTATGGAAAAAATAGAACAGATAAAAGAAGATTTAAAACAAGTTTTATCAGAAAAAAGATACATTCACTCTATAGGAGTAATGGAAATGTGTGAAAAACTTGCAAAAATATATGGAGTAGATATACAAAATGCAAAAATTGCAGGACTTTTACATGATATTGCAAAAGAAACAACCTCAGAAGAAAAACTAGAATATGCGAAACAAAATAATATAGAAATTGATGAAATAGAAAAAACAAATCCTCAAATTTTACATGGAAAGATTGGAGCACATATAGCAAAAGTAAAATATGGTGTAAGCAAAGAAATACAAAATGCAATTGAATATCACACAGAAACAAATCCAAATATGGATATACTAGCTAAAATAGTGTATGTATCCGATAAGATTGAATTAAATAGAAAAGATGATAATTTTGAAATAAAATATGAAAGAGAATTAGCAACAAAAGATCTAGACGAAACAGTTATTTATATAATTAATGCAAACATAATTAAATTAATAAAAAAGCAAAAACTAATACATCCGACAATACTAAAAACAAGAAATGCACTTATAAAAGCAAAATTAGATAAAAAAAGTACACTATAATTTTTTGTCTTAGGTATTCCCAAGTAAAATAATATGTGATATAATGCAAACATCAAATGTGGAGGAAGACAAATGATTTTCAAGGACTATTACAAAATATTAGGCTTAGAGTCTAATAAAGTAGACACAAATGATATAAAAACAGCCTATAGAGAACAAGCAAAAAAATACCATACAGATGTAAACGTAGGATATAAAAACACAGAAGAAAGATTCAAAGATATAAATGAAGCATATAAAATTTTATCAGACAATGTAAGTAGAAAAAAATATGATAGAATATGGAATTCACATATTGGAAAAAAGAAAATAAAAGAAAAAAATCAATCCACAAAATCGAATATGACACGTGGAGAATTTATAGAAAAAATCTTTGGAATACCAACTAATAAAGAAAATAAAAAATTAAAAGAAGAAATACCAGAGCAAGGAGAAAATGTTGAAACGCAAATTCAAATTTCAATAATAGAAGCATTTTTTCGGCCTTAAAAAAAGTATACAGTTAAGAACTGTAAAAGGCAATATGAAAACATTTGAGGTAAATATTCCAGCCGGCATAAAAGACGGTGAAAAATTAAGACTAATTGGACAAGGTAAACCAGGTAAAAATGGGGGAAAAAACGGAGACCTTCTAATTAGAATAAAAATTGCGGAAGATAATAAATACAAACTAGTTGGATCAGATATCTACACAAATCTTAATATTACTCCATGGGAAGCGGTTCTTGGAACAAAAATTGATATAGATGCAATAGATGAGACAATAGGAGTCTACATACCAAAGGGTAGTACAACGGGAGAAGAAATAAGAATTGAAAACAAAGGCTACAGAAAAGAAAATGGAGAAAGAGGAGATTTTGTAATAAAAATAAATATAATGATATCTAAATACAAAACATCTGAAAAAGAAAAAGAATTATATAAACAGTTAGCAAAGATTTCGAAATTTAATCCAAGAAAAGACTAAGGTTACATAAGAAAATAGTTGACATATTCTGACATTTGTTGTATAATAAAAAGGCATACAAAAGAAAATATGTGATTGGTCCATATAGAAAGAGGTGTAATATGAACATAGTACCAGGTAAACACTTTAGTATAACAGATCCACAAAATGTAAATACAGTGATTTATCAAATAAATAAAACGGAAAAAGAATTTGAAGAAAACTCACCTAAATTTACATTAGAAAGATTAAAATGTAGAGAACAACTAGTAGGAAACAACAAAAAGAAAACATTTTTTGTTGATACGCCAAAAGAAGATGGCAACCAACTAGTAATTTTATCTTTTGGACAAGATAAAGTGGTAGTAAATATGGGAATTTTAAACAAAGATGAAGTTAAAATTTCAAAAAAACCTGTACCTGTAAAATTTGATACTTTATATTCTGAAAAAGAAACAGAATATAAAGAGATTAAGTATACGCCAAATTTAAAAAGACCAATAACAATTATAGATCCAGTAACAACGGAAGAAGTAAAACCAGTATTGTATTATGATAAAGAAACCAATGAAGTAAAAGGAAAATGCAAATTAAAACCATATAAAGCTTATTTCGCATTTGAAGTGCGAGAAGACAAAAATTAGGAGGATTTTAAATGGAAAAAGACAATCATCAACCTACAAATGGAGGTTATATAGTTAATTGTGGAGCAACTGGAATAGAGGGAGACAAATTGGTTTTTCCACCAGAAACAGCATACACAAAAAAAGGCATAGAAGCAGGGGAACAAACATTAAGCATTAAATTAGTAGACAATAGAGAATTAGATGCTGATCGTGAAAATGCATAATACAACACAAGAAAAGGTGATTTATAATGAATTATAAAATGGAAAAAGCAATAAAAGATAGTAAAAAATATTTAATAGTATTTCTAATATTTTGGATCATATTAGAAATACTATTAATTGCGCCTTTAGCGGTAGCAATAAATAGTACTACAATTAATGGAAAATTTAGTCTTACTAAATTTATACCTATATTCTCAGAAGAGGTTCAAAGCTTCAAATCATTCACGAAAATATTTGAAGAAGGAACAATATCAATATTTGGAAAATGGTCTTTATACTTAGCAATAGCAATGCTAGTTTGTACGGTAATATTCTTAATAAGATCAAAACCTAAACACGAATATACAGATATTGAAAATGGATCAAGTGATTGGAGCAGAGGTGGAGAGCAGTATAGAGTATTAAGCAAGCATAAAGGAATTATACTTTCAGAAGACAATTACTTACCAGTAGATAAAAGAGGAAATGTAAATGTGCTAATAGTCGGAGGATCTGGTTCTGGTAAATCATCATCATATTCAATTCCAAATGCACACCAAATGCTAGGATCTTATGTATTTACAGATCCTAAGGGAGAATTGTATGATAAAACAGCAGGGTACTTAAGAGCACATGGTTATAAAATAAAAGTATTAAACCTAGTAAACCCAGAAAACAGTGATGGTTACAATCCATTGCTACATATAAAAAATAATATAGATGTAGACGTTATTGCACACACAATTGTAAAAGGACAAGACGGAGAAGGAAAATCTTCTGATCCATTTTGGGATGATAGTGCAGAAACATTACTTAAAGCTCTTATATATTATTTATTATCAACAAGAGAGCCTGAAGAACGAAACCTAGCTTCTTGTTCAGAATTGGTAAGAGCTGCAAACTCAAATAATGGTAGTAGTTTATTATCAGAATTAATGCATGAATTACCAAATAATAGCCCTGCAAGAAAAAACTATAAATCAATAGAAATAGCTTCAGAAAAAACCTTTAGTTCTATACTAAGTACACTACAATCAAAATTATCTAAATTTGATTCAAAGGAAATAGCTGAAGTCACATCTACAGATACAATAGATTTCACAGAAATTGCAAACAACAAAACAGCATTATATGTTATATCATCAGATACACATACTGCATACAATTTCTTACTAACAATATTTTTCTCACAATTAATACAACAATTATATGATATAGCAGATAAGAATCCAGGAGGAAAATTAAAAGTTCCAATATTCTTTATACTAGATGAGTTTGCAAATATAGGACAAATACCTGACTTTGATAAAAAAATATCAACAAGTAGAAGTAGAGGAATATCTTTTAGCGTTATATTACAGAACTTAGACCAATTAGAAGCTGTATATGAAAAATCATATGAAACAATTATGCGTAACTGTAATACTCTCGTTTTCTTAGGAAGTAACTCATTTAAAACAGCAGAATATTTCTCAAAACAATTAGGAGAAAAAACAATATCAAGAGATAGCAAATCGGTAAGTAAGGATAAACAATTTCATACACAGGGACATAGTACATCAGACCAAATTATGGGTAGAGCGCTTATGACTCCAGATGAGTTAAGACGAATGCCAGATGATGATTGTATTATATTCGAAAAAGGACTAAAGCCAATAAAAGCAAAGAAATTCTATTATTTCCTACATAAAAATATGGATGTAGACTTAAGAAGAAATTCAATGAGCCATAATGAATTTGATGCAGGAGTTAGAGGAGAATGGAGAATATTTGATCCAGCAAATCCTTATAAAGCTAAAAACGATGAACAACCTCAAAACGTTAAAATAGAATCACTTGATGACTTATTTAACGAGGAACCTACACAAACTTCTAACTTAAATTCAGAACCTAAAAAAGCTGAAATAGATAATATGGTTACAAATAATACGCCAAATGAAGCAGTAAATATACCAAGTATTCAGAACGTGGCAAACACAGAAAGTAGAAATTCTAAAATAAGCGAAGCACCTGTTCTTCCAATGGAAGACAATACACCTGAAGACGACTTATTTACAAAAGACTTGCAAGAAGAATTAGAAGCAAAATTTGACGAACTATTTGGACCAGTTGATGAAGATTCAAATTAATAAACAAAAATAAACTATTGGAAGATAAAAACCAATAGTTTATTTTTAACTTCTATGAAAAAATATTTAATCTCTCATGATTATTGATTTTCTAAAATTGATATGATAAAATTTAGCCATGATTTAAGAAAGATTATGACAAACGACAAAAGAATAAAGATTTGAAGATAAATATAATTTTACAAAGAGGAAAAGTTTATGAGAATTTTAGAATTTGTTTTAAATAATAAAAATTATTTAGAAGATTTAATTACAAGGAGTACTTATCATTCGAATGCTATTGAGGGAAGTACACTTACATATGCTGAAACTTATGCTATTCTTTATAATGACAATAGTTTTAAAATTGAAGGAAAAGAGCCAAGAGAGATATATGAAGCTATCAATCATAAAAAAGCTTTAGAATTAGTTTTTAAAAACTTACAAAACAATGAAGAATTTGATGAAAGACTTATAAAAAAAATAAACGAAACCATAAATAGAGATATTAAAGATACAGAAGGTTATAGGACTGTACAAGTATTTATTCAAGGTAGTGAGCATATTCCACCAGAGCCTGAAAAAGTACCAAATTTAATGATGTATTATATATATAATTATACTCATGATGAACAAGATATATTTGCTAAAATTGCTAAATATCATATTGATTTTGAAAGAATACATCCATTTGAAGACGGAAATGGAAGAACTGGAAGATTACTTTTAAATTATGAGTTACTAAAGAATAATCTACCACCTATAGTTATAGCAAAAGAAGATAGGGTAAAGTACTTTGAATTTTTAAGAAATAATGATAGTAGTAGATTTACGGAATGGCTTAGAGAATTATCTAAAAGAGAATTAGAAAGAATGGAGAAGTTTGGATATAATCAAAAATAATAAAAACGAAATTATAGAAGATAACAACGAAAGAAGGATAAATATGAAATTTATACACATGGCAGATATGCATTTAGACGGGCAATTTGTAACATTAGCAAATTATTCAAATAAAGCTCAGGAAAGAAGATTAGAACAATTAGACGTAATGAAAGAAATTGTGGAATATATAAAAGAAAACAATATTCCATATTTTTTTATAAGTGGAGATTTATATGAGCAAGAATATATAAGAAAATCTACAATAGAACATATAAATAACTTATTTAAAACAATTCCAAATACAAAAATTTTTATAACACCTGGAAACCATGATCCATATATTAATAATTCATTTTATAAGCAATACAAATGGTCAGAAAATGTGCATATATTTACTGAAAAACTAGAAAAAGTAGAGTGCGGAAATGTAGATATTTATGGATATGGATTTAACGATTTTTATATGAAAAACCAATATCCTAATATAAAAATAGACAATCCAGATAAGATAAATATATTAATTACACATGGAAATTTGGATACAGGATTTGATGAAAATAAACCATATAATCCAATGACAAGTAGAAACTTAAAAGAGAGTAATTTTGATTATGTTGCACTTGGTCACATACATAAAAAGAGCTACAAGGACTATGAAAACCAAAGGATTGTATATCCAGGCTCAACAGTTTCATTGGGGTTTGATGAATTAGGAGAAAGAGGAGTTATAGAAGGAGAGATTCTAGAAGATACAAAAAAAATAACTTTAAATTTTATTAAAACATCTGCAAAAACTTTCGAAGAAATAGAATTTGATGTATCTAGTATAAGTTCTCCAGAAGAATTATTGCAAGCAATAAATAATTTAAAACTAGAGAAAAACTACTATAAGATAGTACTAACAGGCAAGAGAAAATTTGATATAGATGAAAATAAAATTCTAGATTTATTAACAAATACAAATATAATCAGAATAAAAGATAAAACTGCGATAAAATACGATATCAAAGAAATTGCAAAACAAATAAGCTTGAAAGGATTGTTTGCTAAGAGAATACTCGAAAAAATAACAAATCTAGAAGAAAGCAAAATTGAAAATGTGGAAAATAATGAAGAACAAATAAAAGAGCTATTAGAGGCATTTGAAATTGGAATGGATGTATTAAATAAAAACAATTAAAATGAGGAGGTGAATTAATTTGAAAATAAGTAATATTAAAATAAATGCCTATGGAAATTTAGAAAATAAGGACATCGAACTAAAAGACGGACTAAACATAGTCTGTGGTAAAAACGAAAGTGGAAAATCAACACTACTTAGCTATATTACAAGTACATTTTATGGAATATCTAAGCTAAAAGATGGAAAAACAATATCTGACTATGAAAAATACAAACCATGGAATAATGAAGAATTTTCTGGAAGAATAGGCTATGAATTAGATAATGGAGAAAAGTATGAGGTTTTTAGGGATTTTAACAAGAAAAATCCAAATATATACAATAGTAATCTAGAAGATATATCAAAAGAATTTAACATAGATAAAAAAGAAGGAAATCAATTCTTTGTAGAACAAACAGGAATTGATAAACAAATGTATCTATCTACTGTAGTGTCTATGCAACAAGAGGTAAGACTAGATGAAAAGAGTCAAAATATATTAATTCAAAAAATAGCGAACTTGGCAAGTACAGGAGAAGACAGCATTTCATACAAAAAGGCAATTGGAAAATTGCAAGACAAACTAAGAGATGAAGTTGGAAATACAAAAACAGCCCAAAAGCCTATAAATGTTGTAATACAAGAATTAACAGAAATAAAGAAGCAACTAGAAAAATCAGAACCATACAAAAATAAGAAGTATGAATTAGAAAATGAAAAAGAGAAAATTTTAAAAGAAATAAATGAAAATGAAGTAAAAAAATGTTTATATGAAGAGTTGCTTGAATTAGATAATAACCAAAAAGAGAATATACAAAAAATTAACTTATCTAATTCAAACAAAGAGGAGAATATAAGAAAATTAGGTGAGCTACACAAAGAGAAAAGAATATACGAAGAAAGCAAAAATGAATTAGAAAAAAAGATACAAGACATAAAAAATAAAAATGAGGAAGAGCAACTAAAAATAAGAAATATAGAAAATATTAGGCAAGATATTGAAAATGAAGAAACAATAAAAGAACAAGAGGTACCAAAACCAAGGTTTAGTAATATGGCTTTTGGAATAGCATCTATAATATTAATTGGCTTAGTAATAATCTTTTTTAGCACGAAGAATTATATATATGCAGGAATATTTACAATAATAGAAATTATTTTAGCAATAGTCTTTACTGTTTTAAGATTAAAATATTCTAAAGAAAGTAATAGAAGAAAATTAGAACAAGCTCAAAAGAAGAAATCTTTGGAATTGAAAAAAGAAGAAATAGAAAAACAAAAGAATGAAATTTTAGATAGAATTAAAGAAATAGAGACTGAGCTTGAGAGTTTTATGGTTCAAAAAAATGAATTAATACAAAAGCAATCTATGATTAGAGGACAAGAAATATTACTGGAAAAAAATAATCAATCAATTATAAATGATATCAACGAGATGGAGAGTAAAATAAATGAAGGATTAAGAGCTCAAAAAGAAATACTTAGAAAAAAGTACGAAAATAAAATAGAAGAATATAATTTAGACCAGATAATAAACAGCACAGAAGTAAAACAGGACAACATAAAAGTAGGAGAACTTATAAATGAATTAAAACTTAAGCTAAGAGGATTAGAAATAGAAGAAAATACAATAATTCCACAGTTAGATAATATAGTTTCTTTAAAAGAAAAAGAACAATTTTATAATGAAGAATATGAGAACTTAAAGAAAAAGGCTGAAATAATTAATATTGCAATAGAGAACTTAGGACAAGCTTATGAAGAAATGAAAACATCAATAACTCCAAAATTTACACAAAATTTATCGACTAGTATAGAAAAAATTACGTCATCAAAATATACAAAAGTTACTATAAATGATGAAAAAGGAATGATTGTAGAAAATTCAAGAGGAGAATATATAGAAGCAGGTAAATTAAGCACAGGAACAATAGACCAATTGTACTTATCTTTAAGACTTTCTATGATAAACGATTTATCTAAGGAAAGCTTGCCAATAATTCTAGACGAAACATTTGCATATTTTGATGAAAGTAGATTAGAACAAGCATTAAGATTTATAGCTGATAATCTAAAAAATCATCAAGCAATAATATTTACCTGTACCAATAGAGAAAAAGAAGCATTAAATAAACTGAATGTGCAATATAATCTTGTTGAATTGTAAGAAAATCTAAGTAAGAACCCATATTTAACCTATTAATAGGTTGAAATATTACAAAAATTAGTATATAATAAAATAGTTAATATTGGAAAAAGAGGAGAATATTTTATGTTTCAAAGATTAGAGGCAGTAGAAAAGAGATATGAGGAATTAACGCAAAAGATTGCAGACCCAGATATAATATCAAGAACATCTGAATGGACTGCATATATGAAAGAACATGCAGAAATAGAAGAAATTGTTTTAAAATATAAGGAATATAAAAAAGTGCAAAACAATTTAAAAGAAGCAGAGGAAATGATTAAAGACCCAGAAATGAAGGCCCTTGCAGAAGAGGAAATTATCAAGGCAAAGGAAGAATTACCTAAAATAGAAGAAGAATTAAAAATTCTTCTAATACCAAAGGATCCAGACGATGATAAGAATATTATATGCGAAATTAGAGCAGGTGCTGGAGGAGAAGAAGCAGCATTATTTGCAGGTACATTATTTAGAATGTATTCAATGTATGCAGAACACAAACACTGGAAGATAGAAATTTTAAGTGAGAACGCGACAGGAATTGGTGGATATAAAGAAATATCTTTTATGGTTACAGGAAAAGGAGCATATAGTAGATTAAAATTCGAAAGTGGAGTTCATAGAGTTCAAAGAGTTCCAGAAACTGAGGCAAGTGGAAGAATACATACATCAACTGCAACTGTAGCAGTATTACCAGTAGTAGAAGATGTTCAAATAGAAATAAATCCAGCAGATATTAAATTAGAAGTATTTAGATCATCTGGAGCTGGTGGACAGCACGTAAATAAAACTTCATCAGCAGTAAGATTAATACACATTCCAACTGGAATAGTCGCAGAATGCCAAACAGAGCGTTCTCAAACACAAAACAGAGAGTATGCAATGAGATTATTAAAGTCTAGATTATACGAAATTGAAAAAAATAAACGTGATTCAGAACTTGCAAACGAGCGTAAGAGTCAGGTAGGAAGCGGAGATAGAAGCGAAAAAATTCGTACATATAATTACCCACAAGGAAGAATAACAGACCATAGAATAGGATTAAGTATTTATCAAATGGAAGATTTCTTAAATGGAAATTTAGACGAAATGATAGATAATTTAATTGCAGCAGATAGAGCAGAAAAATTACAAGGTTCGGAAGAAGAATAAAGTAAAAAAATGTTGAATATTGTCGAAAGATGTAGTATTATATTGGTAATAAAATACATATAAGTGTATAAATATATAGAAAGGGGGAGCTATATGTATTCATCATATTATTCAAAAAGTAGTGCATCTAGTAATTTATTTTCATCAGGAAATGCAATATGGATAATTATTTCTGCAGTTGTTGCTATAATTGGAGGAATAGTTTTATACTTTACATTTTTAAGCAAAAAGAATGAAGGAAAATTCACAGGTTTTCTTGGATGGATGTATGATTTTCTAACATTTAAGAAGATGGTTATAGAAAATATATTAAAAATAGTATATTTAATAGTAGCATCTTTTATAACACTATCTTCACTTGCTTTTATATCATCAAGCTTTGTAACATTTTTGCTATACCTAGTACTAGGAAACTTAATAGCAAGAATTTCTTATGAAATATTCTTAGTAATTCTTGTTATTTGCAAGAATACAACAGAAATTAACCAAAAATTAAATAATAAAGATAAAGAATAAAGAAAAATCCTATATTAGCATAAGTTAATATAGGATCTTTTTTACATTATAGGAAATTATATTTTCTATAATGCAAAAGTATATAAAAGATTCCAACGAATCTAGATTTGTTCTAGTAAGTTTGCAAACTTATCATAAAAATTTTTATTATATTTCTTTAAATTAATTGGTTTTAATTCTTTATTAGTAAAACAATGTTTTGTCTCGCCTAATAAAACTATATGTTCGGTCTTTTTATCTGTTACTTTATATCCAACTGTCATTCTTACTCCTGTGAACTCTTTTACAGATAATTGTATTAATATTGTATCATTAAATGTAACATGATACTTATAATCACAATTAACTCCAAGTACTGGAATTGTTACTCCATTTTCCTCTAAAGTAGCAAATGGTAATCCTATAAAATCAAGCCAGGCACATCTAGCTTCTTCTAAAAATCTAATGTAATTTGAATGATGAACTACACCCATTCTATCTGTTTCATAATAGTTAATTTTTCTCTCAAAAGTAAATTCCATATTCTTAAAACCATTCCTTTCCAAAATTCGACATCTAAAATATTATATACCCAAGAAATAATTTTGTAAAGAATTGTTAATTGTAAAAGATTACTTAAATTTTTGATTTTTTATGACAAAGATATTTTTTTATGATAGTATATAAACGATATAACTTTTTAAGAAATCATAAAAATAGAAAATAAAAGGAGAAAATCTCAATGTTAAAATTAGAAAATGTATCAAAATTTTATTATAACAAAGGTATTATAGCCAGTGGATTTACTAAGATAAATTTAGACCTTAAAATTGGAGAATTTGTAGCAATAACAGGAGAATCCGGAAGCGGAAAAAGTACATTACTAAATGTAATATCTGGATTAGATAGTTATGAAGAAGGAGAAATGTATATAAATGGAGAAGAAACAAGCCATTATACAGAAAAAGATTTCGAAGACTATAGAAGAAAATATATAGCAAATATATTTCAAAGTTTTAATCTAGTAAATAGTTATACAGTATATCAGAATGTAGAGTTGGTTCTACTTCTAAACGGGTATAAAAAGAAAGAAGTAAAAAACAAAATATTAGATATTATAGAACAAGTAGGACTTACAAAGTTTAAAAATACTAAAGTTTCAAAATTATCAGGGGGACAAAAGCAAAGAGTAGCAATTGCAAGAGCAATGGTAAAAGATACCCCGATAATAGTTGCAGATGAGCCAACTGGAAATTTGGATTCAGAATCTGCAAAAGAAGTTATCGAAATATTAAAAAAAGTTTCAAAAAACAAACTTGTAGTAGTTGTAACACATAACATTGAGCAAATAGAAAACATAGCAACAAGAATAATTAAAATGCACGATGGAAGAATTGTTGAAAATGTTGAAGTAAAGAAAATAGAAGAAGAAAAAGAACTGGAAATCTGCAAGTATAACAATATGAGTATGTTTAACAAATATAGATTAGGAATTAGAAACACATTTAACATAAAATCAAAATTTTTTCTATTATTTGCTGTATTCTTTTTTATGAGTTCTGCTATATTAGCCGAATATGCAAGTTTTCAAATGTCTGAAAAAGAATCTGTAGATGAAGGATATAGTATAGCATTTAACGATCTTTCGCCTAATAGATTGTTAATTAATAAATATAATAGAAATTCATTTACGACGGAAGACTACGAGAAAATCAAGTTATTATCTAATGTTGATTATATAGTAGAAGATGATTTCTTTATAGATAGTGAAATAGCAATTTCAAGAGAAAATATGAGTCTATATGGAACTTTGCAAGATATAGAAACAATAAAAGGAAATATAGATTTAGGAAGAATGCCAGAAGCAGAAGATGAAATAGTTATAGAAATAAATAAAGAACATTATTATATAACAGACAAACAGGACGAATTACTTAATAAAACATTTTCAATTTTAAAATCAAGTGGAATGGATAGCTGGACAAATGATAAAGAAAGAGACGTTGTTATAGTTGGCGTAAAATATGCACAAGATAAAAATTCATATAATTGTAAATTCTATGTATCAAATAATATATTAAGAGAATTAAGAACTAAAATGAATCAGAATTATAGTAATGTTAAATTATTTATGAATAATAAATATCAACAATACACAATAGAAAAAAGTGATAAAGTTGAAAGCGGAACAGCAATAATTGAAGATGAATTTAAATATGAATTTAAGGACTATAAAGTAAAGAACCAACCGATGACAATATATGTAGATAATTTATATTATCAAGATGAATTAAATTTATCAATAATTGGTACATATACGAAATCTAACTTTGAAAGACTAACTGGATTTAATAACTATGATTCAAATAGGTATAAAATTTTCATAAATACAGACGATTATAATTCTTTGTTTGACAAACCATCATATCAATCTAGTGTATATGTAAAAAATGAAGAAAATATAGAACAGACTATACAAGAACTTGAAAATATGGGAATACATGCAAAAAAAGTAACTGATTTTAAGGTTAACCAAGGAGAAATATACCAGAGAATAATAAAAATTATAAAAGTTATTGTAACAATTATTCTTATAATTGTATTATTCTTCATTTCATACATGATAATAAAAATTGTTCTAAAATCAAGAAATATTTATTATACAACATTAAGAATGTTAGGGGCAACATACAAAAATGTAAGAAGAATATTAGACATAGAATTGTTTGTAAACTCAACATTATCATATGGTATTTTACTGCTTATTATTTACTGTGCCAAAGCAAATATAATCCCGTTAGAATATATAGTAAAACTTTCAGAATTTTTAAGTTGGAGAGAATATGTACTAATGTATGTAATTTTAGTTGTAATCGCAAGACTAATTTCAGCAAAATTTGCAAAGAAATTATTTAAGAATACAACAATAAACACATACAATGAGGAGGTCTAGTAATATGATAAAATTAGAAAAAGTAAATAAATATTTTAACCGTAGAAAAGCAAATCAAATTCATATTATTAATAATACTTCATTAGAATTTGAAGATACAGGATTAGTTGCAATTTTAGGACATTCTGGAAGTGGAAAAACAACCCTCTTAAATGCAATAGGTGGATTAGATAAAGTAAATAGAGGAAAAATATATATTAATGGAAAGAAGATAACAAGAAGAAGTCAAAATAATGTAGATAAAATAAGGAATCTAAATATAGGATATATATTTCAAGATTATAAATTAATAGAAAACATGTCAGTATTTGATAATGTTGCAATTTCTTTAAAAATGATAGGATTAAAAAATAAAAAAGAAATAGAAAAAAGAGTTAATTATGTACTAGAAGCTGTAAATATGTATAGATATAGGAACAGACCGGCACAAATGTTATCAGGAGGAGAAAAACAAAGGGTAGCAATAGCAAGAGCAATAGTAAAGAATCCAAGCATTGTAATAGCAGATGAGCCAACAGGAAACTTGGATAGTAAAAATTCATTAGAGATAATGAATATAATAAAAGCAATATCAAAAGAAAAGCTTGTTATTCTAGTAACACATGAAGTAGATTTGGCAAAATTTTATGCAACAAGAATTATAGAAGTGCAAGATGGAAAAGTAAAAGAAGACTTTAAAAATCAATCTAAAGAATCATTGGAATATAGATTAGATAACAAATTATATTTGAAAGATTTTAAAAATATAAATAATTTAAGTAATGAAAAGTATAATGTTAACATTTATTCAGATGATACAAATCAAAAAGTAGATATAAAATTAGTAATAAAAAATGGTAATATATTTATAAAATCAGAGAACAGAAAAATTGAAGTAGTAGATGATAACTCAGCAATAGAATTAGTAGATGATCATTATAAAAAAATAGATAAGAGTATATATGAAGAATATAAATACAACTTAGAAGATATTGCAGATAAAAAATTTAAAGTAAAATATAGTTCTATATATGGTTTATTGAAATCAATAAAAGTTGGGATAAAAAGAATATCAAATTATACAATTCTAAAGAAAATATTGCTACTTGGATTTTTTGCATCAAGTATGTTTATAGTGTATGCAGTAGCAAATATTGCAGGAGTAACTAACGAAAAAGAAAGCGATTATATTCAAATAGATAAAAATTATATACAAGTTAACCAGGCAAGAGTAAATGTAGAAGATTATTTAAAATATGAACAATTGGATAATGTGGAGTATATAATACCAGGAAATAGCAATGTAAGTTTCAAAATACAAATGAATGAATACTATCAATTGTCAAGATATGCCTTTGAACTTTCTGGTTCACTTGTAAGTGTAGACCAAATCTCTGAGGAAGATATAATTTTAGGCACTTTTCCAAAAAATGAATATGAATTGGTAATAGACAGAAAAATAATTGATAATATGTTAAATAGTCAATATTCAACATTTGTAAATATGGGAATAAAAAGCATAGATGAATTGTTAAATAAAGTATTACAAATTAATGGAATGAAAGATTTTACTATAGTTGGTTTTGTGGATAGGGGAACAACATCTATATATGCAAACAAAAATATATTTATAAATATTTTAAATAATATGACTACGAGCTCTTTTGGAACAGGTATATATACACAAAGTATGAATGAATCAGATGTTTCTGTAAAAGATTATAATTTGTATTTGGATGATATTACAATAACAAAAGGAAGATTACCTGAAAATGATTATGAAACAATTGTGAATAAGTCAAATCAAGGAGAGATGAAGATAGACAAGCAAATCGATGTAGAGGTAAATGGTAAAAAATTAACAGTAGTTGGATATTATGACAGTAAAACAAATATGCAAGCTTACCTAGTAAATAATAATACAGTTAAGTACGATATAATTGCTAAAAATAATGGATTTATGGTATATTCTAATAATAAAGAAAAAACATTAAATGAACTAAAATACGAAAACGGATTAGACGCAATTGACCGTTATGAAAAAGATAAAGAAGAATATAAAAATAGCAGGAAAGAAGAAGTAAGAAGTGCGGTAATATTTGCAGGAGTAATATTAGCAATATCATTAATTGAAATTTATTTGATGATAAGATCTTCATTCTTATCTAGAATAAAGGAAATAGGAGTATTAAGAGCAATCGGAGTAAAAAGAAAAGATATATATAGAATGTTTTTAGGAGAAATTATTTCTATTACGACAATTGCATCGATGCCAGGTGTATTCTTAATGACATACATATTAGCACAAATTTCTAAAATAAGTTATATTAGCAGAATGTATATTATAAACTTTAAAACTGTTAGTATAAGTATATTAATAATATATATATTTAACATAATTGTTGGTTTATTGCCATTATTTAAGGTTTTAAGAAAAACACCCGCACAAATACTTGCAAGACATGATGTAGAATAAGTATATTCAAAATTAGTAATTAAATAAGGAAATAGTCTAGAGTTAAATAAACTCTAGGCTATTTATGTATTGAAATTATAAGAAAAATGAATAAAAAAATATAATATAAATAAAATTGAAGTAGATTAATAAAAAAGGAGAAACTAAGTGAGTGACTTATTAAAAACTACATTATTAGGATTATTTTTTGGAACATTTGGAACAACCTTAGGAGGAATAATAGGAGTTAAGTTTAAAAAGACTTCAAATATGTTTTTAAGCTTTATTCTGTCATTATCATCTGGACTAATGACTGCCATAATTTGTTTTGATTTAATTCCAGAAGCATTAAAAATTTCTAAAATATATAATGTTATTTTAGGAATAATATTTGGAATTATATGTATGATAATATGCAATATTCTAATAGATAAAAAATTTAATGTAAACAGAGCGACAAACTTTAAAGAACAATTACTTAAAACTGGAATAATAGTAAGTATAGGCCTTGCAATACATAATTTTCCAGAAGGTTTAGCTATTGGTTCTGGGTTTGAAGCATCTGCAACACTTGGATTATCTCTTGCAATAGCAATATGCATACATGATATACCAGAAGGAATATCAATGGCTGTGCCAATGAGAAATGGAGGATTGAGTGCAAACAGAGTATTGTTTTATGTTATAATGTCAGGAATTACAACAGGAGTTGGAGCTTTTGTAGGGAAAATTATAGGAGGAATATCTGAAGTGGTTATAGCAATATGTTTATCATTTGCTGCAGGAGCAATGCTTTATATTGTATCAGGAGAATTAATTCCAGAATCAAATAAACTTTATGATGGAAAAATTCCAGCGATAGGAACTATAATAGGATTTATATTAGGATTAGTTGCATTAAACTTATAATAAAAATAGAATTACAGAAAAAATGAACTAAATATAAAAAGTTTATTAAACAGGTGAAATTTAAATCAGATTAAGTCTTTAGAAGATAATAGAATAAAATACATTTTTCTACATATAATATTTTTAAGTAAAAATTCCAATACGTATGAAAACGTCAAAGTGTTGGAAAAATATTTCCAACACTTGTTGACCATAACAAAATTTTGTTGTATACTATATATGAGGTGAAAATTATGATAGCAAGAGATATTTACTTAAAAAAACTATTAGATTTTAAGGACAAAGACTTAATTAAAATTGTTACGGGAATTAGAAGATGTGGTAAATCTACTTTATTTGATATATATGTTAATTATCTAAAAGAGCATGGAATAGAAGATAAACAGATTATAAAGATAAATCTTGAAAGTCAAGATTTTAATTTTGAAAATTATACGCAATTATATAAATATATAAATGAAAGAATAGAGAATAGTAGAAAAAATTATGTATTTATAGACGAAGTACAAAATGTAGAGGATTTTCAAAAGGCAATAGATGGTTTATATATAAATAAAAATATTGATTTATATATAACTGGTTCGAATGCTTATCTTTTATCTGGAGAATTAGCAACATTAATTTCAGGAAGATATGTAGAAATTAAAATGTTACCATTGTCCTTTAAGGAGTATATGTCTGCATTTGACGAAAATATAGATAAACAAGAAAAATTATTAGATTATTTTAAATATGGTTCACTACCATTAACTGTGGAATTATTTAAAACAGATCCAGACTTAATAGAAAGTTATTTAGATGGAGTATTTTCCACTGTCATATATAAAGATATAATGCAGAGAAATAATATAAATAACAAAATGTTATTAGAAAGTATTATAAAATTTATTTTTAATAATATAGGAAGTCCAATAAGTACTAAAAAGATTAGTGACACATTAACAAGTATGAATAGAGCTACAAGTAACCACACGGTGGAAAATTATATTTCTGCACTAATAGATGCTTATTTATTATATAAAGTTGATAGATTTGATGCAAAGGGAAAAAATATTCTATCTAGTGGATATAAATACTATGTGGTAGATATGGGATTTAGAATGCATATGCTTGGAAAAAAAGCAGGTCAAGATATGGGACATATATTGGAAAACATAGTCTATTTAGAACTATTAAGAAGGGGATATAAGGTATATACAGGAAAGATAGATGATTTAGAGATAGATTTTGTTATAGAAAATAAAAATGGACTAGAATATTATCAAGTAGCATTAACTACAAGAGATGAAAAAACATTAGAGAGAGAGCTAAAACCTTTGCAGAAGACAGGAGATTTTTATCCTAAGTACTTATTAACAATGGATAGAGACTTAGAAGCAGACTATAATGGAATAAGAAAAATAAATGTTATTGACTGGTTATTAAATAAAACAGAAAAATAGAAGAAATTTTTTATAGCAACAGTGAAAAAATGTAAAAAAATAAAATTGTTAAAAAATTTAAATTAGAAAAATTTAACAAATATATTGAAAAGAACATAAAAATAAGATAGTATATACAAAAAAGAGAGAGGAGAAAGTATAAGCAATTAGCGAGTACGAATAAAAAATGTCAGTAAAAAATATAATGTTTATATGCACAGGAAATACATGCAGAAGCGCAATGGCAGAGGGATTATTAAAAAAGATGCTATCAGATGCCGGAATCCAAGGAATAAATGTACATTCAGCAGGATTACATGCTTCCACAGGAGAATATTCAACAGATGAAGCAATTAAAGTAATGAAAGAAGATTACGATGTTAACATATTACAACATCAATCAAAAAATGTAAAAAATACAAATATTCAAGATATGGATCTAATACTATGTGCAACAAATGCACACAAAACAACATTAGAGTATATGTATCCAGAAATAGACCATAAAATTTTTACAATAAAAGAATATGCCTATGGTCCGGATGTACAAGATAGGGATATAGAAGATCCTTGGGGATATCCAATACCAGTATATAGAGAATGTGCAAAAGAAATATATAATGCCCTTGAAAAAATAATTGAAAAAATAAAAGAATAATATTATAAAAATATCAGGAAAAAAACAATTATCGCTACGATAAGTTTTATTACCTGATATTTTTATTATGGAGAACAAATGTTCTAGAACCTATTGACTTTTTAAAAAGTAAATTATATAATAACTCCATAAAAAAATGAATGGAGAAAATTAATGAATAAACAGGAAATAATAGAAGGATTGAATGATAAACAAAAAGAAGCAGTGCTTCAAACAGAAGGACCATGCCTTGTAATAGCAGGAGCTGGAAGCGGAAAAACAAAAGTATTAACCCACAAAATTGCATATGAAATAGCAAATGGAGTAAAACCATGGAATATACTCGCAATAACTTTTACCAATAAAGCCGCAAACGAGATGAAAGAGAGAATACAAAATCTAATAGGAGATCAAGCAAATGAATTATGGATGGGAACATTTCACTCTATCTGTGTAAGAATACTAAGAAAGTTTATAGATAGAATTGGATATGGAACAGACTTTGTAATATTTGATACATCGGACCAAAAAACATTAGTTAAAGAATGTCTAAAAACATTAAAAATAGATGACAAAACATTTTCAGACAGAAGTGTGCTATCAGAAATAAGTAATGCCAAAAACGAAATGCTTGAACCAAAAGCATATGCTGTAAAGTATTCAGGAGACTATAGAAAAGAAAAAATTGCAGAAATTTATAGTTTATACCAACAGAGACTAAAAGAAAATAACGCAATTGACTTTGACGATATTATAAATTTTGCAATAAAAATTTTAATTAATAATCCAGATATCTTAGAATTCTATACAGAAAAATTTAAATATGTATTGGTAGACGAATATCAAGACACAAACAAAGCACAGTTCATGCTAGTATCAATATTAGCATCAAGATATGGAAACATTACAGCAGTAGGAGACAACGACCAAGGAATTTACTCATTTAGACGGAGCAGATATTACAAACATACTAAATTTTGAAAAAGACTTTCCAGGAACAAAAATAATTAAACTAGAACAAAATTATAGATGTACAGGAAACATATTAAAAGCAGCAAATGCAGTAATAAAACACAATGAGAACAAATACGAAAAGAAACTATGGACACAAAATGACGAAGGAGAGCTTCCATGTATCTATTGTGGAGAAGATGAATATGACGAAGCAAGATATATAGTAGAACAAATAAATCATTTAAAACGAGAGGAATATTATAAAAACCAAGATTTTACTGTTCTTTATAGAATGAATGCACAATCAAGAGCAATAGAAGATATTTTAATGAGAGAGGGAATACCATACAAAGTTATAGGAGGTCTAAAATTCTATGAAAGAAAAGAAATCAAAGACATAATTGCATACTTAAGATTAATACATAATCCTTCAGACAACCTTTCTCTAAAAAGAATAATAAATGAACCAAAGCGTGGAGTTGGAAAAACAAGCATAGATAAAATACAAGAAATTTCAGACAAAACAGGAATTCCAATGTATGAAATAATAAAAAATGCAAATAACTATGATTTAGGAAGAGTGTATACAAACACAAGAGAATTTATAGAACAAATAGAAAATTTAAGAGCAAAAAAAGACGAGTTAAAAATATCAGATTTAATAAAAGAAACATTAAATAAAACAGGATATACTAAGGCTCTAGAGTTGGAAAATACAATTGAAGCACAAACCAGAATCGAAAACTTAGAAGAATTTTTAACAGTTGCAATAGAATTTGAAGATGAATCAGCAGACAACAGTCTAGCCGAATTTTTAGAAAACATTACATTGTCAAGTGATATAGATGGAATGGAAGATACAGAAGATTCTGTAACACTAATGACATTGCATTCAGCAAAAGGACTGGAATTCCCGGTAGTATTTCTAGTAGGAATGGAGGAAGGACTATTCCCAGGATATAGATCAATTGGAGAACCAAAAGAATTAGAAGAAGAAAGAAGACTGTTCTATGTTGGAATAACAAGAGCAAAACAATATTTATATTTAACATGTGCAAAACACAGAACAATATTTGGTTCTACAAGCTACAATCAAATATCTAGATTTGTAAAAGAAATTCCTGACGAACTTCTAGAAGGCTATAGCGAAGTAGTTAATAGAACGAGTTCAAACAAAGAAGAATTTAATGACTTTGGTTACAGATGGAGTTATGGAAAAGGTCAAAGTGTTAAAACATATAAAATGGGAGAAGAGGAGAAAGAAGAAGCAAACAAGGCAATTTTTGCAGCCAAAAATGCGACTGAAAATACATTTAAATTCAAAACAGCAGAAAGCTTCTTAAACTCAATAAAACAAAATCAACAATCAAATAATATAGACATATCAAAATATAAGGAAGGACAACGAGTATATCACAAAAAATTTGGCGAAGGAACAATAATTAAACTAGAGCCAGAAGGAAATGATATTAAAGTTGATTTAGAATTTGATAAAGTAGGACATAAGCGTTTAATGGCTAAATTTGCAGGGCTAGAAATAATATAAAAACATTATGTAAAACTATGAAATTGACATAATACCAAAAATGTGATAAAATAAAACCATGTTTCAAACTAAAATTAGTTGAAAGGAGCCAGTATATGACTGATTACCAGCTCCGGAGACTCCGGAGAGAAACCAGACAAATGGCTATGGACCTTTATATTTATGGAAAGGAGTTTATTTTGACAAAACCTGTTCGTCCAGGAACAGGAACTGAAATTGCACAAATAGACTGGTTATTGAGTCTATACGGCATAAGAAAGGAGCATCTTGAGAAACCTTTTGTTATCTTCTATAGGTCAGAAGATAAGGAAAAGAGGAAAAATTTCATTCGGAAGGCTAAAAAACTTCTGAATGAAAAGAAAGAGCAATATGAAGGTGAGATACAGGAAAGTGAGTGTGGCAGCATATACTTGTGACAAAAAGGTGCGCAGAGTAATTTGCGCACCTCTTTAAAAATATGAAAAACTAAATTATCATTTGACGTAATACCAAAAATGTGGTATAGTATATTAAATCGTGGGTTATCCACGTAAAACAACAAAAGGTATTGATTGAGGTAAAGAGGATGAGGCTCATTCTAAGTTGGCTTTTTAAGTTACTCGACTGGCTCATGATTGATGAGCCACCAAGCGAAAATCAAACAAGCTCGAGTGCAAGAAGGCTCGAACAGGACGAGCCATGGATCGACGATAACGATCGCAATCCCATTTGGGATGGCGATTGAAACTTCTCAAAGAGACTCTGCAGATAAAACTGTGGAGTCTTTTTTTATACAAAAATAAAAAAATAAAAAAATGCATAAAAAAAAAATAAAAACAGATAATAAAAAGTATAACAAAACAGAAAAGGAGAAAAATTATGCCGAATCTTAATCAAGTAGAATTACAAAATTTACGCCATTTAATAGGCGCTCATGAAACTTCATATCAGAAGCTAAACACATATGCTTCACAAGCAGTTGATCCACAAATAAAGCAAATATTTACAAAATCTGCACAGGATAGCTTAAACACAAAACAAAAATTAATGACTTTTTTAAATAATTAATTAAGTAAGAAAGGAAATTTTATTAATATGGATGAAAAAACAATGGTAAATGATATATTAGACTCTGTAAAATCAAGCCTAAAAACTTATCAAGGAGTTATAACAGAAACAGAAGATATGCAACTTAGACAAACAATACAACAAATAAGAAACAATGAAGAATGTTTCCAATATGAACTATTTAAAGTAGCTCAAACTAAAGGATATTATATGCCAGCAGAAAAAGCAAATCAAAATCAAATACAAAATGTAAAAACACAATTACAATAACTTAATAAATAATCAAAATATATCATAAAATTAAAATTACAGTTTAGGTTAATAGAAGTTTAATGTTATACAAAACCAAAAAAATTAATAACATTTATACATTAAAATAATAAAGCCTAAACTGTAAAAATTTAAATTATTATATTACATTTTGAAAAAAACTCTTGTTAAAAATAAAAAAATAATGTACAATGTATGCAATTAAAATGAATAGGAAGTGAATTACCATAAATATATTAAAAAAATGTATGCCACATGTTAGAAGCATGCTAAAAATAGTAATTTTAATAATACTAGCAGGATTAGCAATTGTGGGTATAACTTCATACTTTTATAAACCTACATATAGTGTCACATTAAATGGAGAGTTTTTAGGATACACACAAGACAAAAGCAATTTACAAGAAAGAATAAATGAGGCAATACAAAAAGGTAATGGAGGAACTGTAGCATTTGTACAAATAGATAACATGCCTACATATAAGTTATGCTTATTAAAGAAAAATATAAAAACAAATGATGACGAAATATATAACGAAGTAATAAAACAGGGAACTACATATTATAGATATTACGCAGTCTTAGAAGACGATGAAGAAAAATATTACATAGCAAATTTTGATGAAGCAGAAAGTGTAATAGAACAGCTAAAGGAAAAAGAAAGTACAAATTCAGATAAAATAAGTATTGTGGAAACATATAATACCACAGAGCCTGAATACACAGATGCAGAAACATGTGTTAATGAATTATACAAAAAGAAGGTAGTAGTAAATACATATAGCAGTGGAACAGTAGTTGCTGCTAAATCAATGAATACATCAAATAATGTTGTTCCATTAGGAATAAGTTTAATAAGACCAGTAACAGGAGTTATTACATCCAGATATGGCCCACGTAGTAGCAACAATCATAAGGGAATAGATATAGGAGCAGGGTATGGAACAAGTATATATGCTGCAGCTGCTGGAACTGTTACGGTATCTTCTTATGGATATAATGGAGGATATGGAAATTATATAATAATATCACATGGAAATGGAGTAGAAACACTATATGGACATTGTAGTTCATTATGTGTAACAGCAGGAACGAAGGTATCTCAAGGACAACTAATTGCAAAAGTTGGTTCGACTGGAAGATCATCTGGCAATCATTTACACTTAGAAATTAGGGTGAATGGAGTAACTCAAAATCCACAAAATTATGTATATTAAAAAATAATGAATTCTAATTTATATTAGAGTTCATTATTTTTTTCATTATTTTTCTACAAAATACTTTTCACAAGTTTTAATGGCATTATTTTTTACTACAACTTTACCAACCTCATAAATCTTTGCGATAAAAGAAGCATTTGGAGTAATGTAAGTTCCAAATTCTGTTACAGTTGAATAAAATTCTTTCCAATTAGAATATTTAAGATTTATATTGCTTAAAATTAAATAAAAATAGTTGTTGAAAGAATATAAAGAAATATTCTTAGCTAATCTACTTGTTCCAGATAATTTAGAATTATGTAAAAAATTAACAAATTCACAAAAATCATCAAAACAATTAAAACGATAAACTAACGAGGCAAATTGCAAGGCCGAAACTGGATTCTTCCTTGAGACTTTAGGTTTTTTCTTACCAAGGACACCGGTACCAACTTTTCCAGAATCTTTAATTCTAGTAATAGTTAAAATAAATCCACCATTATCCAAAGCAAGAGTTTCAACTCTTAATCTATAATTATCAGTGCAAAATCCATAATCTTTTTCTGCCTTATCTAAAACAGATAAAAATAGAGACTGAGTTTCTGAAGAATTAGACATAAAAGAGTGAAGATCTATATCATTTGCTTCTAAATCGTCCATACTTAATGTGATTTTTATTTTATCATTATTAACTTTTTCAAACTTCATATAGTAAACACGCACCTCCAAAGAAAATATATTAAGATTTTTTATAATATCAATTAAATATATTATACTATAAAAAGATACTTAATTAAATGAACAATATATGGAAAAATTATATTTATATATTATATTAAAATTTCCTAAAAATGTAATATTTAATATAACATAAAAAACAATAAAAATAAAGTATATAATGATGATTTTTTTAAAATATTACATTAATTAAATTAAACTATTGAAAAAAATTTCAAATCAATATATAATACACAATATAAAAATACAAAAACAAAAAGAGAAAATAAAAATAACAAACGGAGGAAAAAATGAAGGGAAAGGGATCGTGGGTATGTATACTATTCATACTAGCAGGATTAGTAATTGGAGGACTAATTGGGAATCTAACATCAGGAGTAGATTTTTTATGGTGGTTATCATATGGACAAGACTTTGGCATAGCAGATCCTCTAATATTAGATTTACAAGTAGTAAAATTAACATTTGCAATAGTATTTAAAATAAACATAGCTAGCATAATAGGAGTAATAATCTCATTATTCATATATAGAAAATTTGCTTAAATAAAATAGGGTAGAAAGGAAAAAATGAAAATAAAACAACTACCCGAATCAGAAAGACCATACGAAAAAATGCAAATGTATGGAGCAGAATACTTATCAAATTCAGAATTATTAGCAATAATAATAAAAACTGGAACAAAAGAAAAAACGTCGGTAGAACTAGCACAAGAAATATTATCAATAGGAGAAAAAAGCCAGAATAACCTTAATTTCTTGCAAGATATATCTATAGAAGAATTTCAACAAATTAAAGGAATAGGAAAAGTTAAAGCTATACAACTAAAAGCAGTAGTAGAACTAACAAAAAGAATTTCTAGACCAATAGAAAAGAAAAATATAATAATAAAGTCAAGTATAGATGTAGCAGAAGTTCTAATGAATGAAATGAGATTTGAAAAAAGAGAAAAAGTAAAATTAATGATTTTAAATAAAAAAAATATATTATTAAAAATTATTGATGTTTCCTATGGAGGAACCAATTTAGCAATAATAGAACCAAAAGACATATTATCAGAACCGATAAAAATTGGAGCACCGAAGATATTATTGGCACATAATCATCCTACAGGAGATCCAACGCCAAGCAAGAAGGATATAGAAATAACTAAAAGGTTATACAATGCTGGAAAAATATTAGGAATAGAATTAATTGACCATATAGTTATAGGAAATGACAAATACAAAAGTGTATTCATAGAAGGAGAGTTAAGATAATTATGAGTTTATTTTCACTAGTTTCAAAAGATATTGGGATTGATTTAGGTACATCAAACATTCTAATTACTGTAAAAGGAAAGGGTATAGTTTTAAATGAACCCGCAGTTGTTGCAATAGACATGAGAAAAAATGAGATTGTTGCAACAGGCTTTGAAGCAAAAGAAATGTTAGGAAGAACTCCAGAACAAATAAGAGCTGTAAAGCCAATGAAAGATGGAGTAATTGCAGATTTAACAGCAACTAGCTTAATGATAAGAAATATAATGAATAAAGTATGTAAAAGATATAATTGTGGAAAGCCTAGAGTTGTTGTCGGAGTACCATCTGGAATTACCGAGGTTGAAGAAAGGGCAGTTCAAGAAGCTATAACAAGCGCAGGTGCAAGAGAAGTTTATCTCATAGAAGAACCTATGGCAGCAGCAATAGGCTCTGGGTTAGATGTAGCAGAGCCTACTGGTAGTATGATAGTAGATATTGGAGGAGGAACAACAGAAGTTGCTGTAATATCACTTGGAGGAATAGTGGTTAGCGACTCTATAAAAGTTGCAGGCAATACACTTGATCAAGACATAATAAACTATATAAAAAATAATCTTGATTTAGCTGTAGGAGACACAACAGCAGAACAAATAAAAATAGAATTAGGATGTGCAATTCCTCAGGTATCAAAGAAAACAATGGAAATAAGCGGTAGAGATTTAAATACAGGTCTACCAGAAACAAAAATCATAACATCAGAACAAGTATGTGAAGCAATGGAAGTTTCTATATCAAAAATAGTTGAACTTGTAAAAACAACGCTAGAAAAAACTCCTCCTGAACTTGCAGCAGATATAGTAGAAAGAGGAATAACACTAGCTGGAGGAGGAGCTTTAATAAAAGATATAGATATGTTAATTTCTAAGAAAACTGAAATACCAGTCTATGTTGCAGAACATCCACTAGAATGTGTAGCAAATGGAACAAGTAAAACAATACAAGATATAGAAAAACTTAAAATAGCAACAATGAATATCAGAAAAAGATAAAAACAAATTTAGAGGAGAAGCTAAATGCGAAAAAATAAAAAAACTGGAATTGTTGGAGTAATTATTACTACTATAGTTTTAGTAATTATTGTTATTATGTCTAACATAAATATAGAAGATATGTCTAATGTAGAAAGTATACTTAGTACTTTGGTAATGCCAGTGCAAAATGGAATAACATATCTTAAAAATAAAATAAAAGGTAATAACGATTTTTTTACAGATATATCTGCACTAAAGCAAGAAAATGAAGAATTAAAGAAAAAAAATGATGAAATTGCACAGCAATTAAGAGAGTTTGAGATTATAAAAGCAGAAAATGAAACACTAAAAGAATATGTAAATTTAAAAGACAAATATACAGAATATCAAACTGTTCCAGCCTATATTATAAATAGAGATATAAGCAATTATAATAACATAGTAATTATAAATGTAGGAGAAGATGATGGAATAAAAGTAAACATGCCTGTAATTGCTAACAATGGATTAGTAGGACATGTAATATCTGTAACTAAAAATACTTCAAAAGTTCAAACTTTATTAGATACATCAAGTGCAGTAAGTGGGGTAGCTGGAACTGCCAGAGACACACTAATTTTAAAAGGAAATTTGGAGCAAGAAAATATGTTAAAAGGAACATATATACAAACTACTGCAAGCATACTAGAAGGAGATAAAGTAGAAACATCTGGACTAGGAGGAATATATCCAAAAGGAATTACAATAGGTACAATAAAACAAATAATAAATACAAAAAATCTAAGTAATAGATATGCTCTAATAGAACCTGCAGTTAATATAGAAAAAGTAGAAACTGTTTTGGTAATCACAAACTGATTATACACAATAAAATAGGAATATAGGCATTAATACGAACATTGTAAGTAATAATTTTATAAATTGAGGAAGGAAGGTAAAAAAATTGAAAAAGGCAATATCTGTTATATGTTTAATATTAACTTTCTTTCTAATTTACTTTTTACAGTCTAATTTTTTTACATGGTTTACAATAGCTGGAGTGATGCCTAATTTATTTATTATATTAGTACTATTCATAGGATTATATGTAAAGAAAAAAATGGGTTTAAAATTAGGAATTTTATTCGGATTATATCTGGATATAGTTTTAGGGAGTAACATAGGAATATATACAATATGCTTAGGAGGAATAGGAATATTTGGAGAAATCTTAAGTAAAAACTTCTCTAAAGACAGCAGATTTATTGTAACACTAATGGTAATAATATCAACTATATTATTTGAAACTACAGCATATATTTTAGGTATTTTAAGAAGCGGAGGGAGCTTAGAGCTTATAGCTTTTTTTAAAATACTATTAATTGAGGTTATATTTAATACATTAATAACGATAATAATATATCCAATTATTAAAAAGGCAGGATATTATTTAGAAAATTTATTCGATGACAAATTTATGATTACAAGATATTTTTAATATATATAATCTTAATATAAATTTATCATACATTTATCTAGTCTGGATATAAAAAGAAGGTGGAAAGTTGGGGAAAAATAAAGATAAAAAAGATAGAATAAGGTATAATTTAATGACAATAATTGTATATATTGTTGGAATAATCTTGCTAGCACAATTATTTAACCTTCAAATAATACATGGACAAGAATATAGAGAAACATCTAATGTAAGACTTACTCGAGAAAGTACATTGGAAGCAGACAGAGGAACAATATACGATAGCTCTGGAACAATTCTTGCAGGAGTGCAAAAGAATAATACGGTTGTATTATATAAAACAAACGTAGAAACAAAAGTTCTAAATAATACGATATTAGAACTTATAAATATTTTAATAAAAAATGGGGATACTTACGAAGATGAATTTTTAGTAGATATCAATCCGTTTAGATTTAAATTAACAGAAGAGGAAAGTCAAAAAAATTGGAAAAAGGCAAACAATATAGATGAAAATGCTACCGCCGAGGAAGTTTTTTATTATTTTAAGGATAAGTATGAAATAGAGACAGATAACATAGAAGATGCTAGAAAAATAATTGCGATAAGGTATTTAATTTCATATAAAGGATATAGTAGTACTAAATCATTAACTATAGCAAGTAATATAAGTTTGGAAAGTGTACACGAAATAAACGAACCTAGTACAAGTTTGTCAGGAGTAGAAGTTAAAGAAGGTTCAGAAAGGGTATATCCAAATGGAAGTTTGGCAGCGCATATATTAGGCAGAATCGGAAAAATAGAAGAATCAGAGCTTGAAGGAAATGAAGATATATATGATCAAAACGATATTATTGGAAAATCTGGAATTGAGTATGTATTTGAAAAGTATCTAAAAGGTACAGATGGCGTTAAACAAATAGATATGGATGTAAATGGAGTTATAACCGACGAATATACAGCAAAAGAGGCAATTGCTGGAAGTAATGTTGTACTTACAATAGACTCAAAATTACAGGCTGTAACTCAAGAAGCGCTAAGAAAAAATATTGAGAAAATAGCAAGTGGAGGATTTGGAAGTGTATCAGCTGCAGATGCAGGTGCAGCTGTTGTGTTAAAAATAAAAACTGGAGAAGTATTAGCGATGGCGAGTTATCCAGACTTCAATCCATCAGTATTTGTAAATGGAATTGACAATGAAACATGGAACTATTATATTAACGGAAACACAAAACCATTAGAAAACAAAGCTATATCTGCACAATACTCACCAGGCTCAACATTTAAAATGGCAACAGCAATTGCTGGGCTAGAAACAGGAGCAATTACAATAGATGAAAAAATAAATGACACTGGTGTATACAAAAAATATAATAGTCAGTGGAAATGTTGGCTATATAAAAGCTATGGATATGGACACGGTAGGATAAGCGTATCTGATGCAATAAAAAAATCATGTAACTATTTTTTCTATGAATTAGGAGATAGACTAGGAATAGACACGCTTGCAAAATATGCATATTACTTAGGTTTGGGACATAAAACTGGAATAGAATTATCAGATGAAATTAACGGTATACTTGCAAGTACTGAAATAGCAAAGCAAGAAAACAGAGTTTGGAATCCAGGAGAAACAATTTCTGCAGCAATAGGACAAAGTTATAATACATTCACACCTTTACAGATGGCAAAGTATATGGCAATGATTGCAAATGGAGGAAAGAAAATAGATGTAACTATTGTTAAATCTATTATAAATGCAGATGGAAGCGAAGTACCAAGAGGTGAATATGAAAGTTATGTTGATGAAAAACTAGGATTAACTCCAGATACAACCGAAGAAATGACATTTAATCAAGAAAACATAAATGCAATTTTGAAAGGTATGAGAGGAGTTACAAGTGAGTCAGATGGTACAGCATACAGCACATTTAAAGATTTTGATATTGAAGTAGGAGGAAAAACAGGTTCGGCTCAAACAGGAATAGAAGGATATACAAATGCTTGGTTTGTTGGATTTGCGCCATATGATGATCCAGAAATCGCAGTTGTTGTATTTGTACGAAACGGAGGAAGTGGAGGCTATACAGCTGAGGTTGCAAAAGAAATAATAGCTCAATATTACGGAATGAATATAAATCAAGTAACAGAAGATGAAAACGCATTACCAACTACGCAAATTATAAACTAGCGAATTGGAATGATAGAAATAAGGGTATATTAAATTTGCAAATTTAATACACCCTTTAAAATATGGAATTTTAAATAGAAGCAAATATTAGAAAGGGACAAAATAATGAAAAGTTGTTTAACAATAAATTTAAGAAAAAATAGAATAGTAATAAAAATTAGTGAAGATTCTGATCAGGAAACAATAATGTACTCTTTAAGAAAAAAAATCCCGGAATTAAAGAAATTATATAAAGAAGATACTACGCCAATTGTAATAGCTGGTAAAGTCTTAAAAAATAAAGAAATAGATGAAATTCAAGAATTAATAAAAAAATACATTGATGTAGAGATAGAATTTGAAAGCCCAAGAACACTTGGATTATATGGAATAACAAAAGCGTACAATAAGGAAATTGCAACCTCAGATACAAAATTCCATAGAGGAGCATTAAGGTCTGGACAAAAATTAGAACATGAGGGAAGTCTAGTTGTGCTAGGAGATGTAAACGATGGTGCTGAGGTAATTGCTAGTGATAATATAGTTATTCTAGGCGCCTTAAGAGGATTAGCACATGCAGGAGCTAAAGGTAATAGAGAAGCAATTATTGCAGCAAGTTCTATAGAAGCGCCTCAACTTAGAATTGCCGATGTAGTAAAAGAAAGAGAAAGAGAGGAAATACAAGAAAATACTAAAAAAACTTATGCTTCATTAGACTCAAATAACAATATGATTATTGAATAATATACTTAAGAACAAAAAACTGCTACCTACAAATGAAATTAAGGTAGCAGTTTTATGATAGAAGGAGTAAAACTAATACTAACATTAAAATATAATCGTCTGATTTTTCTGAGTACAAAAAGAACAACAGGCATAAGATAAGTATATCATCTAATCCTAAACTAATACCAAAAATATTAATAAAGCTAGAGTTACTCTCAGGAGACTCTTTAAATGATTTTAATTCTGAATTAGACGAAAAATTGGTATTGGTAAATTTATTATTATTTGAATTGGAAGAATGTTTGAAATTATGTGAAGGAGAATTGGATATATTTATTTTACCAATATTATAATTTGATTTTTTATTCGCATTAAGATTTGGATTAAAATACTTATTATAATTTGGAAAACCAAAATAAGGATAATTAGGAATCATTATTATCACCACCAGAATTATTCATAAGCTTCATAATATTCCCAATACTTAATAACCCAATATACTCATCAACCTTAGCTTGCCTACTAGGTTTTAAATATGGTTTTAAAGATCGTAATAAATTTGCACCAGAACTATTTTGCGAAGAATTCATAGCAGACATTATTTGTTGAATCTTTAAAAGAGTGTTCATATCAATATTAGAAAAATCAAAAGAAGAATTATTAGAATTCTCATTATTATTTGAGTTATTAGTAGAAGTTTGAGAATTAGAGGCAAAGGAATTTAACATTTCCTTAATATTATCTGGAATTTGACCGGATTGCATCATTTGTGAAAAATTTTTCATCATATCTTCCATATTAATAAAACCTCCAATTCATCAAAATGAAATACTAGAACTTTTTAAAATTACAATTGTTATTATTTTGGCAACTATTATTATTTAGGTTATTCATAAATGCTTGAGGTCCTCCATTTGCATTAACAATAGACTGAGCCTGATTCATCATAGCTTGAAGCTGGTTTTTATCCATTTTTGAAAGCATATTCATCATATCATTAAAATTCATATTATTATTCATAAATATAATCACTCCATTTATAAAATTTTAGATATTATATAATATGATATATATTGGAAAAATGTTACACAATTTTTTAAATCCACTATTGACAAGCAAGGCTAGTTTAGTTTATAATAATAAGCGTGTAACTAAATACATACAAAAGGATACAAAAAATCCCGTACGAATGCAATAACAGGAATGCACCGGAAGGAGGGGAATTATAAATGTCAGAAATTAAAGTAAATAATGGAAATATAGAAGATGCCTTAAAAAGATTCAAGAGACAATGTGCTAGAAATGGAGTATTACAAGAGGTACGTAAAAGAGAACATTATGAAAAACCTAGTGTAAAGAGAAAGAAAAAATCAGAGGCAGCTAGAAAAAGAAAATTTTAATTAAATTTAAATAAGAAAAGGGGCGTTTTCAAAATATAGGTAATATATATATTTTGAAAACGCCTTTAGGTTTATAAAACCAGAAAGGAAGAAAAAATGTTAAAAGAAAAATTATTAGAAGATTTAAAATTAGCTATGAAGGAGAAAAATGTTAATAAAAAGAACGCAGTTCAAATGGTAAGAACAGCAATATTACAAATAGAAAAAGACAAAGGAATTGAAGTTCAGGATAATCAAATAATAGATATAATTGCAAAAGAAGTAAAAAAGAGAAAAGATTCATTACCAGATTTTGGAAAGGCACAAAGACAGGATCTAATAGATCAAATAAATGAAGAAATAAGTGCGTTAGAAATATATTTACCAAAACAACTAACTGATGAAGAATTAGAATCAAAAGTAAAAGAAATAATAAGCAAACTTGGTGCAACAAGCATAAAAGATATGGGAAATGTTATGAAAGAAGCTAAATTAGAGATAGGTGCTAGTGCAGATGGAAAAAGAATAAACGAAGTGGTTAGAAAAATATTACAATAAAAACATAAAAAATAAAAAAAAAGACATAATAAAAAATAAATGTTTCTGTTTAGAAAACTTAAAATACAAATATATTCAAGTTTTTTAAACAGAAACAGTAATTTTATAAAATATGAAGGGAGAAATTTGATGCAATTAGATACAATAAATATAAAAGAAGGAGTAAAATTTCATATAATAAATACCAATAAATTTAAAACCAATTTAATATCTATATTTTTAACAAGTAAGTTAACAAGAGAAACAATAACACAAAAAGCACTAATTTTGTCAATACTTAGACGTGGAAGTAAAGAATTGCCAACACAACAAGAATTAAATACTAAACTAGAAGAAATGTATGGAGCAGAATGTGATTGTGGAATAGATAAAAATGGAGATAATCATATTTCAAAATTTTATATAGAATCAGTAAATGACAAATATTTGCCAAACAAAGATGAAATTTTAGAGAAAAGTATTAATATATTACTAAATATAATATTTAATCCTGTAACAGAACAAAATAAATTTAAACAGGAATATTTTGAAGCAGAAAAAGAAAATCTAAAGCAAATTATTGAATCAAGAAAAGATAATAAAAGAAACTATTCTACAATAAGATGCATAGAAGAAATGTACAAAAATGAGCCATATGGACTTTATAAATATGGATATGTAGAAGACTTAGATAAAATCAATAATGAAGAGTTATACAGTGAATATAAAGAATTAATAGAAAACTCTAAGATAGACATATTCATATCTGGAAACATAGAAAAAAGCTATGTACAAGAAATTATTGAAAATAACAAATATATAAAAGATTTAAAACCAAGAAAATACGAAATAAAACAAGATAACGAAATAATAATAAATAAAGAAAAAGAAATTGTGGAACATATGGGAGTAGCTCAAGGAAATTTATGTATAGGATTAAAATTAGACAAAACAAACAAGCCTGTAACTGCTGTATATAATGCAATTTTGGGAGGAGGAGCAAATTCTAAATTATTTCAAAATGTACGCGAAAAAGCAAGTTTAGCTTATTCAGCAGGTTCTATGTATATAAAAACAAAAAACTCAATAATAATCAAATGTGGAATAGACCCAGAAAATTATCAAAAAACATTAGAAATAGTAAAACAACAATTAGAAGATATGAAAGAGAAGAAAATATCTGCTAAAAATCTAGAAGATGCTAAGAGATTAATAGTAGCAAGTTTTAAATCAATGCAAGATGAGCAAGATTCAGAAATATCATACTATTTTGGAAAAGAAATAAACAATGATCAAGATACAATTAACGAATATATAGAAAAAATTAAAAATGTATCATTAGAAGATATTCAAGAATTAGCCCAAACTATAAAAATAGATACTATTTATTTTTTAACAAAATAAATTATACTTTTAATTAGAAAGGAGAAAGCTAATAATTATGAATAAAATTGAATGCAATAAAATTGATGAAGCATACTATACAGAAAAGTTAGAAAACGGTTTGAAAGTTATTATTTTCCCTAAAAAAAATATACAAAAAAAATATGTAATATGGACAACCAAATTTGGATCTATAGATAATACTTTTATAGACCAAGAAACATCAAGAAAAATTACAGTTCCAGATGGTGTTGCTCACTTTCTTGAACATAAAATGTTTGAACAAAAAAGCGGAATAGACAGTTTATATAAATTAATGTCTTTGGGGATAGATGCAAACGCATATACTACAAATGACCATACAGCATATTTATTCGAATGTACAGATAATTTCTACGAGGGATTAGATGAATTTATGGATTATGTACAAAATCCATATTATACAGAACAAAATGTAGAAAAAGAAAAAGGAATAATAGGACAAGAAATTAGAATGTATGATGATGATCCATCATGGCAATTATACATGAATACAATGGATTGTCTATATAAGGAAAATCCAATAAAAATAGATATTGCGGGAACAGTAGAATCTATATCTAAAATTACACCAGAAATTTTATATAAATGTTATAATAACTTCTATCATCCAAGTAATATGGTATTTGTAGTTGTAGGAGACTTTGAGCCAGAGAAAATTTTGGAAGAAATAAAAAGAAGATTGCTACCAAAGGAACAAAGAAAAGAGATAGAGAGAATTTATTCTGAAGAACAGGAAGAAATTAATAAAAAATATAAAGAAATACAAATGGAAATAAGTAAGCCACTATTTATGATAGGAATAAAAGATAATCCAAAGCAAAATTACGAACAAATAGTAAAAAAACAAATGGCAATAGAAATAATATTAAATATTTTAATTGGAAAAAGTTCAGAACTATTTGAAAAACTATATAATGAAGGATTACTACTAGAAGAACCATCATTAGAATATGAATTTTCAAAACAATATGCACATATATTAATTGCTGCACAGTCTAAAAAACCTCAAGCAGTAAAAGAAGCTATAATACAAAAAATAGAGAAAATGAAAAAAGAACCAATAAATAAGGAAAATTTTGAAAGAAGCAAAAAAAGAATTTATGGAGCGTATATAACAGAATATAACAATGTGGCAGATATAGGAAGAATGTTTGCATCAGACTTTGTAAAAGGAATAAATAGTTTTGAATATATAGAAAAATTCGACGAAATAGACGAAAAATATTTAAAACAAATATTAAATGAAATATTTATAGAAGAAAAGATGGTAATGTCTGTCGTAAATTCAAAGTAAAAGAATGTCAAAAAAACAAATTTTTTATTATTTTAAATAAAATAATGAAATAAAACGAAAAAAATAATCAAAAAAAATAAAAAAATGAAACACGAAAATCCTCTCAAACCGTTGAAAAATAAGCAAAAACAATTGACTAAGCAAAAATAATATGGTATTAATAATAATAAGGGAATAAAAGAAAGAAAAGTGATGTAAAAACGAAAGAGAGGAGAATATTAGATTAAAAAACTAATATAAAGTAAAAAAATGTTAGATGAAAAAATATGCGAATTACGAGAAAAATTAAATAATAGTATATTAGAGGGTAAAGATTATCAAATAATATATAAATTAAGTGTAGATTTAGATGAACTAATTGCACAGTATTATAGAGAAAAGAAAAAATTCAATTCCTAAAATGGGAGTTGAATTTTTTAGCGAAATTTTGTTGCATACTCAAGAACGCTAGGAGAAAAAAATACAACTCAACATAAAGTCGATACGCTTCTTAAAAAAATAAAACATATGGATAAAAATTGTAAAAAAATATAGTCAAAATGTTGACATATTATTTATTTTTTTTTATAATTAATTGTAGAATACAATTTAATATGGAGAAATAATGAAAAGATTAAATAAGATAAAATTTGTAACGTGTTTTATATTATTGTTAGTAATTTGCACAATTTCTAATGCTGTATATGCATCACTATCAGCATCTCTTAAACTTAAATTTCCACCTATAGAAATAATACCCGGACAAATTGAATATTCACCTACTATGTATAAAGGATTATTGGATGTTATGATTAATCTAAATGGAAAAGAGTTGATGAGAGAAAGCACAGATAATTATAAAAATGCCGGAGAGTATTTAAAAGAGAGAGGCTATGTGCCAGAAGACATTAGTGAAGAAGATTTAATTAAATATGTAGAAAGTCATGCAAGCCAAATAAAGGTACATATTACAAATTTAAACTATTTTGAAGTTATAGATTCTACTTTACCATTGCCAGGAACGGAAGGTGATGGAGAAGATAATTCGAATACAGAGCCACCGGAAGAAAACATTGATACAGAAAACTATAGACCAACGGAGGATATTTATTCGGAAAAGTTAATATCAATTTCACAAAGAATAGTAGGTATTATACAAATAATAGGAACTGCATTATCTGTAATCATAATTATAATAATAGGAATTAGATATATAACAGGCAGTGTGGAAGAAAAAGCAGAGTATAAAACTACTGCAATGTTATATATAATTGGTGCGATACTTCTATTTTGCACAGTTACAATAGTAAGATTGATATATGATATATCATCAAATTTATTTCAATAATTTCTGAAAATTATATTAATATTTATAGATTATAACATGATTAGTTACTTTATTTAATATATGACAAAATATCTATTATACAAAACTATTATAAAATATTGACAGAAAAGTAAAAAGAAACTATAATTAATAATAAATATGACGAAATTGTGGAGATAATGTAAAATGAAAATTGTAAAAAAAACATTATTTGTATTTATTTTTATATTTTTTATGTTGAGTTTTTCAAATCAAGTTCAAGCTGGAATATGGGACTCATTTATTAACTGGTTATTCCCATCAGGGGGAGAAACTAGCGAAACTACAGATACAACTGGCGATTTCAATACGTCGTCAGAATCCTCTCACGGTTCTAGTTCATCAGAGGATCCAGCTACTTTGGATGATATGTTTGACGTAGCAGACGATTTCTTTAACACAGGATTGAAAAATGAAAACAAGGTAATAAATACTGGAAATTTACAAGTGACATCGAATTTTATATACAATATACTACTGGCAATAGCAGTTGTAGTAGCTGTCATCTGGGGATTAATATTAGGAATACAATTCCTGATTGGTGCTGCAGAGCAAAGAGCAGAAACGAAGAAAGCGCTTGCACCATATTTAGTAGGATGTGTAGTTATATTTGGTGCATTCGGAATATGGGCATTTGTAGTAAACATATTACAATCAATTAAATAGTTATTAAAATTCTCATGACAATAATGAGATTAAATAATATAATAAAAGAAGTAAAGGAGGAAATAAACTATGAAGAAAACAATTAGAGTTATATCAATAATGCTTTTATCTATAATGTTAATTGCGATGTTCGCAGGAACTGTTTCAGCAGATCCTCAAGGTGCATTAGATGCTTTAAAAGATCCAACTTATTCTGAACAATCAAAAATTCAAGATTTAGGGAAAAAAATAGTTGGGGTAATTCAAATAGTTGGAGTAGTAATAGCTGTTGTTGTTATATTGGTAATTGGTATTAAATACATAATAGGTAGTGCAGAGGAAAAAGCAGAATACAAAAAGACAATGATACCATATGTTGTAGGTGCAATACTTATATTTGCAGGTGCAACAATAGTAAATGTATTATATAATACAATTATAGCATTAAATAGCTAATATTACATAAGTGTTACAATATGATTTCAAAAAAATTAAAAAGTGCAGAAAATGCACTTTTTTTTGTTTTTATGTTACATTTTCCTAATTTATATGGTATAATTATAAATGGATACAAATATTTTTTGAACGGAGGAAAAATATGGGCACATATAATATACCTAGAAATGTAAAGGGAGAGGGTAGAATATTATTTATATTTACGCCTAAGAGCATGATATATTCAGTAATAGGACTAGCTATAGGAATAATATTTTACTTTATTTTTAAGATTGTTGGCTTGAGCATACTAGGATGGATTTCGTTGCTTTTATTTGCAGCAATAGGATGGGCAATAGGAACAATGAAAGTACCCAAACTATCAATTTTAAAATTTACAAAAGTAGTGTATGGAGAAAAAATAGACGATATAATTAAAAGAGCAATACTTTTTAAAAAGAGAAACAATAAGATATATGTTTATGATAATAAGGAGGTAGAGAATAATGACAGATAATAGTATTAATGTGCTAACACTTCTATTATTCATAATGATAGGAATAATGTTTTGTCTTATGCTTGCTTTGTTTTTTGTATATATTAATATGAAATTACAAAAAAATAAAAAAGACAATGAAAAAATTGAGCTTAATGGTGATAAAACTTCAACTAAAGTTACTAGTAAAAAATTTACAGTAAATTCTATATTTGATTTTATGGAATTTGATAAAATTGAAGATAATATGATAATACAAAAAAATGGTGCTAGATATGTAATGGTTGTTGAATGTCAAGGAATAAATTATGATTTAATGTCACAAGCAGAAAAAGTTGGAGTAGAAGAGGGATTTGTTCAATTCTTAAATACACTAGATCATCCAATACAAATATATACTCAGACAAGAAAGATAAATCTAGAAAGTAGTATCCAAACATACAAACAACAAGTTGAAAAAGCGGAAATGCAGATGGAGAAACAACAACTTAGATACAAACAAATAATGCAATCTCCAAATGCAACAGATGAACAAAAGAACAAAGCTTTGTTTGAATACACAAAAGCAAAGAATCTTTATGATTATGGAAAAGATATTATATTTAACACAGAAAAAATGAGCTTAAATAAGAACATATTAAATAAAAAATACTATGTTGTTCTTCCATATTTTTCCGAAGAATTAGGACAAAATGGGTTTGATAAAGAAGAAATAAAAGAACGTGCATTTTCAGAATTATATACAAGAGCACAAGCTGTAATTGCTGCGTTAGCAATATCAGGAGTAGAAGGAAGAGTTATGTCATCTATTGAGCTAGCTGATTTACTATATGTTGCGTACAACAGAGATGAAGCAGAAACTTATGGTATAGATAAAGCAATAAGAGCCGGATATAATGAAATGTATTCTACTGCACAGGATTATATGGATAAGAAAATGCAAATATTAGATGCAGAAATAGAAAGAAAAGCAAGTGACCTTGCAAGTGGTAAAGTATTAGAAGTACAATCAGAAAAACAACGTGAATATAGACAAAAAGTTGAAACAAAAGAAGATATAATTAGCAACCTAGCTCAATTAATAATTGAGGAAAATGAAGCAATGCTAGGTAAAGAAATAGCTGAAAAGGCAAAGGAAAAAGTTAGAAAGGAGAAAGATGCAAATGGCAAAGGACAAGAAGGAAAATCAGTTAATGCGTAATGATTACACATCTAATGAAGAAGTACCAATTTTGCATAAAAAAACTATAAAGGAATTAATTGCTCCTGCTGGAATTGATGCAAGTAGTATAGACCATTTGGAAATTGCTTCAAATGTAAAAAGATATGCAAGATCATTCTTTGTATCTGCACTTCCAAGAATGTGTACTTTCCCAGAACTTTTTAGAGATATGTATTTATTTGGAGATATAAATACTTCAATTTATATCTCGCCAATATCAGAAGCAAGATCACAAAATGAATTGAATAGAACAATAAATGAACTAGAAACCGAAAGAATTGTTGCAGCTGACAGAGGAAATATAAATAGAGAAGCAAGTCTTTCACAAAAAAGATTAGAAGCAGAAGAACTTAGAGACCAAATAGCTGCAGGATATAATAAATTATATGAAGCGTCAATAATATCTACTTTATTTGCATATAGCCTAGAGGACTTAGATAAATTCACAAAACTACTAGCATCAGAAATGGGAAAAACATTAGTTGAAGTAAAAAGTGCATGGGCAATGCAAGAAGAGGCTTTTCAATCAAACTTACCTTTAGGACAAAATAAAATAAATAAAACACATACATTTGACCGTAGATCAATGGCAACAGCTTTCCCTTTTACAACATCAGAGGTAGGCCATTCTACAGGAATACCTTTAGGATTTAACAAACAAACTGGAGTTCCTATATTATTTGATAATTTCCATAGCTCATTAACAAACTATAATATGGTTATATTTGCAAAATCTGGTGCTGGAAAATCTGTAACAATGAAAACTTTAATTTCAAGATCAGCAGTTTTAATGGGAATACAAAGTTTAGCATTAGATGCAGAAGGAGAGTATAGTATAGTTGCAGAGAGTTTAGGGGGAATAAACGTAGTATTAAGCCCAAACTCAAAAACAGTAATAAATGTATTTGATATTGAAACAGAAATTGTAAGAGATGAAATAACAGGAAGAGATAGAACTGTACTAAATGTAGAAAATAAAGTAGAAGACGTAACGCAAGCTCTACTTACTATGGCAAGAGGAAGTACAAGGAGCAAAGAAGTAAACGAACTTACAAAGCAAATAATTGCAGAAACAGTTGCTCAAGAATATGCAGCCTATGGAATAACAAGCAATCCTGCTAGTTTATATGAATCAAGAAATAGTAGCAACGAAATTTTAGGAAGAGCTAAGAAGAAAATGCCAACAATAGGCTCTTGGTATAAAAGATTACAAAGAAATGCAGAATCAAATACTAACCCAGATTATAGATTCCATTACAGTTATTTATTAAAAGTAATGAAGCAATACATAAGAGAATATGATGGACAAATGGCATATTTTGATGGACAATCAACTTTTGATTTACTAGAAGGAACATTATTTATAAATTTAGACATATCTCAACTTGAAGAAAGATTTGCAAGACCTTTGGCACAACAAATATTACTTTCTTGGATTTGGGAAAAGTATGTTAAGAAAAACAGTGAAGATAGAAGAAGAGCGTCTAGAAAAAGAGTATTGGTTGATGAGGCGTGGATGTTACTTCCATATCCGGAAGCTGTTGACTTTTTAAATACAATGGCAAGACGTGCAAGAAAAAGAAATGTATCACTAGCTATTATTTCACAAAGATTCCAAGATTTTTATGAGAAACCAGAGGTACAGGCAGTTTTAACGTCTTCGGATACAAAACTGCTATTAGCACAAGATAAAGCCGAAATTCAATATTTAAAAGAAGTATTTAAATTGAGTGAAGGAGAAGCAAATTATTTAATTACGTGTGGAAGGGGAGAAGGTCTTTTAAAAGTTGGTGGAGATACTGCTATTTTACAAATAACACCAACTGCTAAAGAATTTGAATTTATGGAAACAAATTTAAACAAACTCGTACAAAATAGCCAAAAGCAAAATCAAAATAGATAAAATAAAGGAGGATAATATGAACGGCATAAAGAACAAACTAATTCAAAAGATAACAATAGTATTATGTATAGCATTAATATTATTCAACTTTATGATTCCAAATGTAACATATGCAGAACCACATATCCCTGATGCAGAAACAGGAGATACTACTAGCGAAGAAACAACAGAACAAGAAACAGATGACACATATACAGATTATGGTTATAATATGACTATTATTTCAGATGACGACGGAAGTTCTTTACTTAATAGTGTATTGTTTAAACCATTATGTTGGTGTGTAGCAAAGATAGCTGATGGCTTATACGCATTATTACAATATACATTATTAGGAGAAGATTATTCTGCTATAAATTATAAGATAGATACATACATAGAAAAATTTGGTGAAGGAGGAAAATTAGCACAAACACCTAGTAATCAAGACATTGTTATTAGAATATTTGTAGATGACATTGAAGCTCTACCAACAATTGCATTAACACCATTAGAAATATTTACAGGAAGGGTTGCAGCATTAAATGCGAACTTCTTTAAAGATGAAGCAGATATTGAAAATCAATTAGGTGGAAGTAGCAAATCAATAGTGTTAGGACTAAAAAGTGTTGTAAGTGGAACATATGTTGCTATGCGAAGAATTGCAATAGTTGGTTTACTTTCAGTATTATTATACATAGGAATAAGAATTATAATTAGTTCTAGCAATAATGATAAGGCAAAATATAAACAAATGCTATTAGACTGGTTAGTTGCACTATGTTTAATATTCTTTATGCACTATATAATGGTATTTATAATGACAATAACGGACTCCTTAACTAATCTTATTGCAAACAATACAGTCGTAAGCGAAAATGGAACAATTACACAGGTAATAGTTCAATTAGGAGACCAAGGATATGTTGAAACAAACTATCCAGGATTAGCAAGAATTTTATTACAATATGCTAATGGGTTATATGAAGCTGGTTACACATTAATGTATGCTGCGTTTTTTGCATACACAGCTATATTTGCATTAGAATACATAAAGAGGGTTTTAATGCTAGCATTTTTAACTTTAATAGCACCATTAGTAGCATTTACATATCCATTAGATAAAATAAAAGATGGACATGCCCAAGCATTTAACTTTTGGTTTAAGGAATATATTTTCTATGCTCTACTACAAGTTTTACATTTGCTATTATACACTGTATTTGTAACATCTGCTATGAGTTTAGCAGCAAGCAATATGATATATGCATTAGTAGCAATGGCTGTTATTTTACCAACTGAAAAATTAGTTAAACAAATCTTTGGAATCAGAGGACAAACAGAAGGAAAACTTGGAGCATTCACAGGCGGAATGATTG
>CALXEU010000039.1 GCA_944387395.1 uncultured Clostridia bacterium
CCAGGAAAAGGATCAGCATTCGTTAGAACAAAATTAAAAAACGTAATATCAGGAGCAGTTATTGAAAAAACATTCAATCCATCAGAAAAATATCCAGCAGCAGAAATAGAGAAGAAAGATATGCAATATCTATATAATGATGGAGATTTATACTACTTTATGGATAATGAAACATACGAGCAAACACCATTAAACAAAGAACAAATAGGAGATGCATTAAAATTCATAAAAGAAAATATGAATGTAAAAATGTTATCATACAAAGGAAAGGTATTTGCAGTAGAACCACCAATGTTTGTAGAATTAGAAGTTACATATACAGAACCAGGATTTGCTGGAAACACAACTACAACATCTGGAAAACCAGCAACATTAGAGAACGGATACGAATTAACAGTTCCAATGTTTGTAAATATAGGAGATGTTCTTAGAATAGACACAAGAACTGGAGAATATATGGAAAGAGTTTAATTAACTAAAAATTAATTATTCTAATAATGTTATAAAAGACAATAATAATTAGTTTAACAAGAGAATGAATAATTGAGATATATCTTGTTAAACTATTATTATATAATTAATATAAAAAAGAAAGGAAATGTGTAATATATATTAATATATTACACAGGGAAATAAGGCTAATGGCAACTTTAGGTGAAAAGTATTTAAAAATAGTTAATGATATAAAAGCACACATATCAGATGAGGAAGAAAGAAAATATGTTGTAGATAAATTGCAAGATATATCTGCATTATACACAGATATTTTAGAAACAATTGCAAATATTGGAACAAAGAAATTTGAAATGTATGAAAATAATCAAAACGAAATAGAAAAACAAATAGGAAAACTTAAAGAAACAGTAGACCTAATAAAAAGTGATATATATGAAGAAGATGGATATGATTTTGAAATAGTATGTCCATACTGCAACCATGAATTTGTTGCAGATATAGAGTCTGAATTAAAAGAAGAAGTAGAATGTCCAGAATGTCATAATATAATAGAATTAGATTGGAGCGAAGATGAAGATTCTGTTTGCTCTGGATGCTGTTCAGAATGTGAACATTATGAAGATGAATTTGGAAATATAGAAAATAAAAAAGAACAAAATAATGACGATGATGATATGTAAGAAGATAAGCTAGCTGAAGTAAAATATTCAGTTAGTTTTTTTATGAATTAACCAATAAATACTCTAAAGGATCTACTGCATCACCATTTACTTTTAGAGTAAGATGTAAGTGACAACCGAGTTGTTGCACCATTTGTAGGATTTCCGTTTTCATCTGTATAAGGGTTATTTTGTATTCCATATACATTTTTTGGACCAACAGTTGAAATAATACTACCAGCAGAAATAACATCACCCCTAAAAACAGTATAAACGGGGGACACATGGCAATAAGACACAGAATAAATATCATTTTCAATAACAATAGTATAACCACCTCCAGCGCCCCAACTAGCAAATGTCACAGTACCAGAACAAATTGCATTAATTGGAGTTCCGAGAGGGTGCAGGAATATCTATACCTGAGTGATATGTAGAAGCTCCAGCAGTAGGAGAAGTTCTGTAACCAAAATATGAGCTTATATAAGTATACCCAGGAATAGGCCAAATAAATTCTCCACTATAAATAGAAGAATTGGAATAAGATAAGTTTATATTCATAATACAGAAACTGAGAAAAATTATTAGAATAAATACAATAATAAAATATGAGATAATAATCTTAAAAAAACTATTAAACATAATAACCTCCAAAATAAAAGAATTACGCTAATAGTTTTTGTATAATTTATTATAAAACAATTATTAATAATAAACTTGAATAAATTTAATTATTATTTGTAGATTTGAATGAGAAAAATTTACTAATAAAAAAGTTTAATATAATTACAACAACTGTAATTATAAGTTTACTAACAGTCGCTGGGATAGGAACAAATTTAAACATTAACATTCCACCCAAAAATTCTACAACCATGGTAAATGCTCTACCTAAAATAAATCTACAAAATTCTAAAAGTTTTTCTTTAAAATTAGATGCTCCTGAATGAAAAACCCAGTTCTTATTTGTAAAATATGCAAATAAAACTGCAACGATAATTGCAATTGCATTGGCTATATTTTCTTCCACAGAAAATAATTTTATAAGTAAAGAAAATACTGCCCAATTTACTAAAGTAGTTAGTACACCAAAGATGCCATAAGATATAACTTCTTTGGTAAAAACTTTTTTTATTAATACATTTAATTTTTCCATAATTTAGTTCCTTTACAATAAAAGTGGGTTAAACTAACACTAGCTTAACCCCTTATATGGCAGGGGTAGAAGGATTCGAACCCTCACAGGCGGTTTTGGAGACCGATGTGCTACCATTGACACTATACCCCTATTTGCGTATCTATAATAGCACAAAAAAATATAAAGTGCAAGTAAATTTTAAAAATTAATGGACTTTATTTTTAAAATATAGTATAATATATTACATATGGGGATGTATTTGTTTTTCGACAGTACTCCAGAAGTATGTATAGCGAGTAGTGGATGGCTGCTTTGGCCACTATAAAAAAGCAGAATTAAAATTAAACGCTGATAATAGAGAATTAGCATACGCTGCCTAAGCTTAGACAGCCGTCTTACTAAGAATTCCTACGATCTTAGATAAGGCGTCAAACAGTAGGATAACAAGGCTTGCTTTGCTACTAAGTAAGTACAGTATTTTAAATAGCTACTTTTAAAATTCGTTTGTTTGTTAATGAGTTTTAAAGGGAATTTTTAATAACAAACTGCACTCGGAGAAGTATATATGGAAAGATTATTGGACAGGGGTTAGACTCCCCTCATCTCCACCAATTAAGACATGAAATTAATCATTTTGTGTCTTTTTTTTATTGTATAGTCAAAAACTACAATTTTCCCTAGACACCAAAAAAGGAATCCTTTTACAGATTCCTTTTTGGTGAATAGGTTATGGGATAAAGAATACGTATTCTGTTTGTTTTTGTATTATAATGCCAAATATATTTTTAGCATATCTAATAAAAATTACCATATAAGGTTCATTACTCTCATTACTCAAAGTATCTTTAATAATCTCCACTGAAACATTTGTATCTTTTTTAATTACTTTATATGGTGGTATATTTTCTCCAGAATATGAATAAGTTATTGGCCTATAAATATACTTGTCATCCGTTTCTATAAGGTATTGTCCGTCTTCTATTTCCACGATAATTTGATTTTCACATTCAGTATAGTTTTCAATTGGTAGTATCGAAAAAATAGAGACCATCATTCCCACACAGGTTAAGAGAATTCCTAGATATAGAGAAATAGGTCTAGTTTCTTCATCTCCACGAGCAACAATAAATAGGCCAATTGCAATAAGTATAATACCCACCCATGCTTCGAAGTTCATAAAATTCATCCTTTCTCAATTTTGAGTTGTGTGTTTTCATATATGTAAACTCTGCCCTATTCATAACAGAGATAATAAAGGATATTTATAAAGGTTTACTGCTATATTTTAGCATAATATCAATAGTATGAAGATATTCTCTAGGGTAAAATAATTATCTTACATTTTTTACCAATAAATTATTTTTAATAAGAAATTGATTAAAAATTTATAAAATTATTTTAAAAAAATGTTAGAAATTTATATAATTCCTATATATTACCATAGAATTGTTTTTACTTAATTTATTAGACCATTTTATTGACGTCAGTAAAATGGTGCAAATTGGATCAGGAGCTTATAGAGAACAAATTAATTATAAACTAACTTGCTATGCTTGTTATTTAGTAGCACAAAATGGAGACAGTAGAAAAAAGTTTAAAGCAGATTGAAAAAGAAAATAAAAAGACTTTAAGGCAAAATAATATGCAATAAAACAAAATATTTTATTGAAATTACAATTAGTTTAATATATAATCTTTAGTAAATAAAAAGTTAATTACACAAGAAAAGGAGAAAACATGTTATTTTCAAGTATAAGTTTTATATATTATTTTTTACCTTTAGTAATTTTAGCATATTTTATAGTACCAAAGAAAATAAAAAACTTTGTATTATTAATTGCATCTTTACTATTTTATTTTTATGGAGAGCCAAAATACATATGGGTAATGCTAGCGACAATATTTGTAGCATACATAACAGCTCTTTTGATAGATAAATATAAAGACACAAAAATGAAAAAAATATTTCTAATTATATCAGTAACAGTAACTCTAGGTTCACTTTGTATATTTAAATATACAGACTTTATTATATCGAATGTAAATACATTATTTAACGCAAAAATCCCACTGTTAAGGATAGTAATGCCAATAGGAATATCATTTTACACATTTCAAGTACTAAGCTATACAATAGATGTATACAAAGGAAAAGTAAAAGTACAAAAAAGTTTCTTTAAACTTGCAACATATGTAGCATTATTTCCACAATTAATAGCAGGTCCAATAGTTAGATATGAAACAATAGAAAAAGAAATAGACAACAGAAAGCACTCATTTGAAGACTTCTCTTATGGAGCAACAAGGTTTGTAATAGGTCTTTCTAAAAAAGTTTTACTTGCAAATGCACTTGGGGAGCTATGTACTACATTTTTAGGGGCAAACGAAAAAAGTGTGGTATTCTATTGGATATATGGAATAGCATATAGCCTTCAAATTTACTTTGACTTTTCAGCTTATTCAGATATGGCAATAGGCTTAGGAAGAATATTTGGATTCCATTTCCTAGAAAACTTTAATTATCCATACATTTCAAAAAGTATAACAGAATTTTGGAGAAGATGGCACATATCACTTGGAAGTTTTTTCAGAGATTATGTTTATATACCGCTTGGAGGAAACAGAGAAGGAAAAATAAAATTGTTAAGAAACATATTTATAGTATGGTTTCTAACAGGATTATGGCATGGTGCAAGTTGGAATTTTATAGTATGGGGATTAATGTTTGGAGTTTTGCTAACAATAGAAAAGTTTTTCTTTGGAAAAATATTAGAAAAATTTCCAAAATTTATACAAAGAATATATGTATTATTCTTTGTAATGATTAGTTTTATAATCTTTAATAGTGAAGATATGGGACAAGCAATTCAAAATATAGCAGGATTATTTGGAGCAAATGGAGAACAAATTATTAACAAATACACATTATATTATTTAAAAAGTTATCTAGGCATAATTATTATTTCAATAATAGGTGCAACTCCAATTGCTAAAATAATAATAGAAAAATTAAAAGAAAAAGATATAACAAGAAGAATAATTAATATACTTGAGCCTATTACTATAGTAGTATTGTTATTAGTTGTAACTTCTTATTTAGTAGACAACTCATACAATCCATTCCTATATTTTAGATTCTAACAATATAAGTAATGAGAATGTAAAAAAGGAGGAAAAGTTAGTTTTTACTAACATAGATAAGAAAAATGACAGATAGGATAAAATCGATAACTGTTACAATGGTATTTATATTAATGCTTATAATAATACTTTTAGTAAATCTTTTTAAAAAAGATATTGAAATATCAGTAACAGAGAGAAGAATATTAGCAATGTTTCCAAAATTTTCAATAAGTAAATTAATCGACGGAAGTTTTATAGATCAATTTGAAAATTACACAATGGATCAATTTATAAATAGAGATAATTTTAGAAGTTTAAAGACTTTTATAGAACTTAATATATTTGGAAAGCAAGATGTAAAAGGAGTTTATGAATATAATGGAATGATTATAAAGCAAGAATATCCTTTAAATGAACAATCAGTATTAAATGCAACACAAAAAATAAACAAAATAAAATTACAATATTTAAATGATAGTAATAAAATATATTACACAATAGTTCCAGATAAAAATTATTATGTAGAAAATGAACATTTAAAAATGGACTATTCTAAAATGGAACAAATAATGGCAGAAAATTTAAAAGATATTGAATATATAAACATATTTAATTGTCTTAAACTTGAAGATTATTATTATACAGATACACATTGGAAACAAGAATGTCTTAAAAATGTATTAGAGAAAATAGCAACACAAATGAACTTTAGAGACAGATTACAAACAGGATTTAACTTAAAAGAAATAACAAAATTTAATGGAGTATATTCTGGACAATTACAAGTTAAAACAAAGCAAGATACAATAAATGTACTAACAAACAATATAACAGAAAACTGTAAGGTTTATAACTATGAAACCAATAAATATACACAAATTTATGACCTTGAGAAAATAGATAGCAATGATAAATATGATATATATTTATCTGGAGCAACACCACTATTAACAATAGAAAATAATCAGGCAAATACAGATAAGGAACTAATTGTGTTTAGAGATTCATTTGGAAGTAGTCTAGTACCATTATTTACAGAAGCATACAAAAAAATTACTTTAATTGACACAAGATATATTATTCCAGACTTATTGAAAAACTATGTTGAATTTGAAGGTAAAGACGTATTATTTATGTATAGTACACTAGTATTAAATAGTAGCGAAACCCTAAGATAAAAATTATAAGAGAAAGTTTATAAACACTTGAAATGTACGAGTTTTACGTGTATAATAAAACATGAAATTAAAAAAAGGAGACAGATAGATGGATATAGAAAATACTATAAAAATAATGCTAAAAGGAGCAGCAGATTATACAGATGTTAAAGAAATAGAAGAAAAACTAAAAAAAGTTGAGGCAGAAGGTAGACCTATGAGAATAAAGCTTGGATTAGACCCATCTGCACCAGACATACATTTAGGACATGCAGTTGTTTTAAGAAAGATTAAACAATTACAAGATTTAGGTCATGAAGTTATAATAATAATTGGTGACTTTACAGGAATGATAGGAGATCCAACAGGAAAATCTAAAACTAGAAAAGCGCTAACACGTGAGCAAGTAAGACAAAATGCAGAAACCTATCAACAACAAATATTTAAAATTCTTGATAAAAATAAAACTACAGTAAGATATAACAGTGAATGGCTTGATAAATTAAATTTTAAAGATGTAATTGAATTATGTTCAAAATGCACAGTTGCAAGAATTTTAGAAAGAGACGATTTTCAAAAGAGATATAATAACAATCAAGCTATTGCATTACATGAATTTTTCTACCCTATAATGCAAGCATATGATTCTGTAGCAATAAAGGCAGATTTAGAAATGGGAGGAACAGATCAAACATTTAATGTATTAATGGGAAGAAATATTCAAAAAGATTATGGACAAGATTCTCAAATAACACTATTCATGCCATTACTTGAAGGAATTGATGGTGTTGAAAAAATGAGCAAGAGTTTAGGAAACTATATTGGTGTAAATGAAGATGCAAACACAATGTATGAAAAGGTAATGAAGATACCAGATAATATGATTATAAAATATTATAACTTATGTACAGATGTGCATCCAGATGATGTTGCAAAAGTAGAGGCTAGACTTGCAAATGGTGAAAATCCTAGAAACATAAAAATGGAGCTTGCAAAAGAAATAACCAGATTATATCATAATGAAGAAGAAGCAGAAAATGCCGAAGTTCATTTCACAACAGCATTCCAAAAACAAGAGGCACCAGAGGATATTGAAGAAATAAAATTTGAGACTTCTATATTAGATACACTTTTAAAGACAGGAAAATGTGAATCTAAAGGTGAGCTTAAAAGATTATTTGAACAGGGTGCAATTAAGGTAGATGGAGAAAAGGTAACAGATTTTAAAGTTTTAAATGATCTAAAACAAGATACAATAATTCAGATAGGAAAAGGAAGCTTTTATAAAATTATACTTTAAAAAATATATAAAGTAAAAT
>CALXEU010000040.1 GCA_944387395.1 uncultured Clostridia bacterium
GAACTTACTATTGTAGTTTACAAGACTACTGTTTTACCTGTTAAACTAAGAAAGCATTTACAGGAATTGCACTAATTTTACTTAGTACATTTCCAGAAACCTTTTCTACTTCTTGGTAGATAGGTAATTTGTATAATTTTGGCGTAATCTTGGAATCAAACCAAGCTGAGCCACTTTTGGTGGCATTGACATCAGTCTTGCTACTACTCCACTACACATTTATTTCACAATTCTTTAACTATATAAACGATAGTTAGTAATTGTTGAAAACTAATCTTCTATTTTGATACACTTATTTTCCCATTTCTTATAAACGTCTAGATATAATTCTTTCTTATCTCCATTATATGTAAGTTCATAATACATACCATCTGGCATTGTTGTACTTACTAATGCTTTATTGTTTTGCAATACTTTTACTGACCAGACTATGAAAGTATTATCAACTGATATTTTTGTATTATTTGTCGTGTCTACATGTTCATTAAAATAATCTACTATTATTTTTTTGCATAATTCTAAAAATTTATCATTTCCCATTTCTATTCCTCCTAATCAAAACTAAAAAGAGCAGACATTAATATTAACATCTACTCTTCTTAAAAATACCCTGTTCTTTGTATATTTAATCTTATAAGGGTTTGGTTGCAAAGGTAAGATTCGAACTTACGATTTTCTGGGTATGAGCCAGATGAGATGACCTCTTCTCTACTTTGCAATATATATACATATTAGAGTTTCCTCTTACAAATATTTATCTATCTTAATTGTTCAACCACCGAGAGAACAAGTCTGAGCATAAAGTTGCGACCCTTATACTTCTTGCCCCTTTCTAGCTCGTGCAAGATTGACTACTTGCAAATTTCACCCATCATTCAGACAATATTTGTATTAAATTCCAACTAATACATGTTTTTCTGCTTTTTATCTCGTATTGGGCTACTTTAACCTAGTTATGTCTTATAGTTTTCTTTCGAAAACATCACGAGAAATAGCTTTATTTAGCATTACCTACATTGCTTCATATTTGCTAGATACGAGTTATAGGCTTATTGTACACAGTACCGTCTATTACAGCTACGACAACTCTAGTGTTTTATTAAGCAATAATATTTGCACATTACCCAGTATTGAGTTTTACCTCTTCTCTACATATATTGCTATACATAGAAAGCAACCTTCTAAAAGTATCCTTCTAGCTGACTACTTTTTGGATAATTCCATGCTACATGATATTGTAGTTGTGCACATGGTTAAAATGTAATTGGAAAGAGACTGTTTGTTAAGTACAATCTCTATGAAACTTATAATTAAATAAAAAGGGATTACTTTATTTAATTTCTTATATTTTGCCTTTCGACAATTTTACTGTTGTTATTATACTATATATTTATACTAATTAATACCTCATTATGAGGGTAAAATCGGGGAATTTTATAAATTTATCATTTTTCGAGTTGCTTCATCTACTATTTTCTTTATTGTATCTTTGTCTCTTGTTTGATTAAATAGTTTAAAATATAAATTATTTCCGATATCTTCATAGGTTCTGCCTTCTATATAATAAGCATACAACAGCTCCCTTTCTTTATATTTTAATCCTTCCAATCTATCATCAACCGCTTCTACTTTTTCTCTAAATTCTTTTACCGTTTTTTCTAATTCTTCTATTTCTTTTTGTAGCTCTATTTTTTTTGTGTCGTTTTCTTCTACTTGTTTACCTACTTTGTCAGAGATTTTATTTTTGCTATGTATGTCTTGATTTAACCCATATCCTGTAGATAAACTAACATCTATATCTTCTAATGCTTTTAATTTAATTCTGGCTGATTTTAATTCTTTCAGTTTTATATTTAACTTAGCTTTATTTTCCTTATAGCTTTTTAGTAATAGTATTAGTTCTTCTTTAGTCATTTTTTCCTCCATATCTCTTGCCCTTTAATTCTCTTACGATTTTTTGCAAGTGGTTATTCTCTTTTACTATATCTATTAGCAATCTCTTTAAGTTTGCATTTTCTGTTTCTATTAATTCTGTTTGTTTGTCTCTTTCATTTATCATTAGCAATATTAGTATGTCTTTTTTGTCTTGCGTTTCTTCTAGTGTCATGTTTATCACTCCGCTTCTTTTTTAACCTGCTTATAGCTAGTTATTGTAACTTTTGTTCCATCTTCCATAGTTCCAAACATTCCACCTTTACTTGTATAAGCAGATGTACAATATATTGTTTTTCCTTGTGTATCTGTACACACATAAATATAATTTCTACTATCTATAATTCCATAAGCAAATATTCCAACAAATACAACTATAATTAATGCTATTAAGATTTTTTCTGCTATACTATCCATTCCTTATTCCCCCTCGCTTTCCTGATTGTTTGATTCTATTTTTGACGTTTTGTATTTTAGTTTTAACTCATCACTTATAATTTTAAAATTTTTGACTACGGTTTCATCAAATTCATCTTGTGATTTAAATCTTTCCAGAACTGAATCTGCAAGACAATTAAGTAATGCTACTGTAATTATAGTATTTATTAATATAATTACTAAGCTTATTATTAATATTTCCATTTTAATTTGCCTCTCTTTCTTTAGCTTTCTTTTTCTTAGTTCTTGCTATTGGTTTTACTTGTTCTTCTATCTGTCTTGTTACTTCCGTTTCTATATCTTTTTTAGCTTCTAGTAATATTTTAGAACTATCTGGTATAACTGTGCCTATGCATTCTTGCAAGTTAATGCTTTTAAAAACTTCTTCCAATAATTTTAATTCTCCTATCTTAGTCTTTATGTCTGTTTGTAATTGTTGCATAAATATATCTTTTGCTATTTTATGAGCTTCGTTGCCAAAATCAAAATCTTCTAAACTACTATACCAACTATCTGTAAAATAAATTTCTCCATTCCTTATGGTTATATAGTTCTTTTTGTTATTTTCTAATAATTGTATTGCATAAGCTAGTTTTCCATCTCTTATTATTATCTTTTCATTGTATTTCTTTTCTTCCATGTTTACTTTTCCCCTCTCTCTTTAAACATTTTGTTTAGCTCTCTTTCTACTGTATCTATATCTTCTGTTTCTTACTCTTCTAATTGTTTTTTTATTTTGTTTATCACTTCGTTTAGTTTGTCTGCAATGTTATTTATATAATCAGAATGATATTTTCTATCTTTTTCTGATATTTCTAATTCTTCTATTTCTTTGTTTTCTTCTATTACTTCAAAATCTGCTTCTGCAGAACATAATATACTTGTATCAAAATCTCCACTTTCCCATTTCAACATAAGATTTTCGTATTTTAATGTTGTTTTATAAGTGTTTCCCATTTTCACTTTTATTGTTGTACTATCTTTTATTTTTCTTTCTGTTATTGCTTTTATTAATTCATATCCTTTCATTTTTCTACCTTCTTTCTACTGTTCAGTACTGTTTAATACTGTTCAGTTTATTT
>CALXEU010000041.1 GCA_944387395.1 uncultured Clostridia bacterium
AGGACTTTGGTTATTAGCAGAAAGCCATTTTGCAATACATACTTTTCCAGAAGAAGACAAGATATATATTGAAATTTCAAGTTGTGTTAAAGAATATTTTGATAGATTTGTAAAAGAGCTAAATAAAATTTTAAGAGGAGAATAAAAATAGAAATTATTATCATTTCACAAATTAAAGACAGAATATAATACATTAGAGATATATTTAATTAAATATTAAAACCAAATGAAATATTAAAATTACCAACTGGATTAAAATGTTATTTTGAAAAAGAAGAGGTAATATTGTTAATTATCAGAAGCAGTATTATGGATAAGAATACAAAATGAAGGAGATAAGGAAGTAAGATTTAAAAAGGGAGAAGCAGTAGTTCAAGGTATATTTTTAAAATATTTAACAACTAAAAGTGATAAAAAATTAAATCAAGAAAGAAGAAGTGATTAATAGAAATTGTAAATATATTTTAGAAGTTCTAAAAATAAAAAATTTTGACTTCATTTTTTATAATATAGTATTAATATTTATTTCTGAATCTAACCCTAGATTTGTAAAAGTTGTATACAAATCTTTATTTTGTAAAAATCTATTTACATTCTTTAAAGAAACACCAGTTCCCGATGCCAAATTTTCTATTGAAACTGCAGAGTCAGACTCACATAGATAATTCTTTAATTGAGATATATCATGTTCATCTTTAGATACACAGTTTGGACAAACAGCATTTTTTGAAGCAAAAAAACAACCACAACGTTCACATTTATTTAAATTCATAGATACTAACCTCCAAAAAAATTCTTAAGTAATTATAATCCAAATTTTATCATAAAATTAACAAAAATTAAAGAGAAAAATGTAAAAAAATATAGAATTTTGTTAAATGTTATGTTATTATATTTTCACATTATTAGAAAGTTAGGATTTTATATGGAAGAGAATAAGGAAAATAAAGTTAAAATAATAAATATAATAAGAAAAAACGTGCAATGGATTGTCCTTCTAGTATGTTTAGTAATTTTTTTAATAATAGCAGAGAAGGTGTATAGCAAGGAGATTATGGAGGCAGATATTATAGGATATAATTTTATATCTGAAACTTTAATATCTAATTCTTTTTCACCAATTGCAAAATTTATTACAAACTTTGGAGGAGCAGTTTGGCTTTTGCTATTAATAATTCTTTCTCTAATAGTTTTCAAAAATAAAAAAATCAAAATTGCACTTGTACTAAATTTAATAATTGCAACTGCGTTAAATTTTATACTTAAAAACATTGTACAAAGACCTAGACCAACAGAATTTAGAATTATAGAAGAAACAGGATATAGTTTCCCTTCTGGACATTCAATGGTTAGTATGGCCTTTTATGGATATCTAATTTATTTAACATATAAATATATAAAAAATAAATATCTTAAATTTGCAATAATTACTTTATTAAGTTTACTTATAATATCTATTGGAATAAGTAGAATATATTTAGGGGTACATTATACTAGTGATGTAATTGCAGGATTTTTACTATCAATAGCATATTTAATCATTTTTACTAAAGTTGTGGAAAAAATAGTATGAATAAAGTTCATATATGAAAAAATATAACAAGAAATATATTTATGACTAGATTGATATAAAAATTAAAGAAAAACAAAATATTTTATTATTAAATCAATATACATTATGTTGATAATATACGTATAATATGTTATAATATACGTATAATATATCATGGAGGTGATATTATGGCTACAATAAATGTTAATGTAGATGATAAGGTAAAAGAACAAGCGAAGGAAACTCTAGAATATTTAGGAACAAATTTTACAAATGTTATCAATATGTTATTAAGACAAATAATCTTAACCGAAAGCATTCCTTTTGAAATAAAAGTACCAAAATTAAATGCTGAAACTAAAAAAGCTATTGAAGATGCAGAAAATGGAATAGGATTAAGCAAAGGATATACCAATCTAGATGAAATGTGGAAAGAATTAGATAAAGAGGATTGCTAAAGTGATAAAATAATGGTATAATTACATTATGTAGCCTTGTTTTAAGGCTCACGCTTAGCAAACGCCATTTCCTGTGGAGCTAATTAGCCATAGGGCAAGACCTAAAGGAGGTCTAAAATGAAAGCCTTGTTTTTTGCAGTATTATTTTCTCTTTTGATCTACTGCCCTGCAATGGCTGTGGAACCCACTATCTGCGAAAGTGGGGAGGAAGAGATGAGAAGAAGTTATTCGAACTTCTTCGACGAAGAATCAAAACAACAAGAGGTATGGCAGATTATCGAAGCTTATGAAATCTGCCGTGAAGAAGGCAAAATTTCCATTTATGAGTCCGACATTGCCGGATTCGTAATGGAACTGAGTATGGCGGACATCCGGTTCGAGATGAGCGAGGATGGAAGTACTATTACGATTCCTAATCTTGCTCCGCAATTCAAGATTTGTCTCATCACAGGGGACGCAGACCCTGTTGATGTGGACTAAAGCAAAGCTCCCGTGGGTAAAACCACGGGGGCTTTGCTTATAAAAAAATAAAAATTGTATTGACATAAATAAAAAAAAGTTATATTATATAAATGTAAAATAAATATATATGCAATGAGACAAAGTAAAATAAAGGTTACCAAATAAGAGAAAATTAGCCATAGGCTGAGAGCTAATTGTGGAAAACATATTTGAAAAACTACCTCACAAAGAGAAAATCTTTGGCAGAAATGCTTGGCATATACAAATTAAGTAAAAAATTAGGATGGAACCGTGTATAAAAATACACTCCTAAGTGCTATAAAGGCATTTAGGAGTTTTTTAGTATTCCATAGTAATTAAAAAATATAGTATAGAGGAGGATTATATGATAAACATTGAATTAAAAGACGGAAGCAAGAGAGAAGTAAAAGAAGGAATATCTATTCTAGAATTTGCAAAAGAAATTAGTGAAGGACTTGCAAGAAATGCAATGGCAGGCAGAGTAGATGGAAAAGTAGAAGATTTAAGATTTAAATTAGAGAAGGATTGTAAACTAGAAATTTTAACATTTGATGATCTAGATGGAAAAAAAGCATATTGGCACACAACTTCTCACATTATGGCTCAAGCTATTAAAAGATTATATAAAGATGTAAAACTTGCAATAGGACCAGCTATTGACAGTGGTTTTTACTATGATTTTGATTCAGAATATAGATTTTCTGAGGAAGACTTTGAAAAAATAGAAGAAGAAATGAAAAAAATAATTAAAGAAGATTTACCAATAGAAAGATTTGAACTTCCAAGAAAAGAAGCACTTAAGCTAATGGAAGATGCAGGAGAAGATTATAAAGTAGAGCTAATAAATGATTTACCAGAAGATGAAATAATTTCTTTCTACAAACAAGGAGAGTTTACAGACTTATGTGCTGGACCTCATCTAATGAGTACAGGAAAAGTAAAAGCTGTAAAAGTATTATCAACTTCAGGAGCATACTGGAGAGGCGACGAAAAAAACAAAATGCTTCAAAGAATTTATGCAGTTTCATTCCCAAAGGCAAGCATGCTAGAGGAACATTTACAAGCACTAGAAGAAGCAAAACAAAGAGACCATAGAAAACTAGGAAAAGAGTTAGAATTATTTATGACTCATAAACTAGTTGGTTCAGGATTACCAATGTACCTTCCAAATGGAGCAACTGTAAGAAGATTACTAGAAAGATATATTCAAGACAAAGAAATAAGAATGGGATATAAACATGTATATACTCCATCACTTGCAAACGTAGAATTATATAAAACATCTGGACACTGGGATCATTACAAAGAAGATATGTTCCCTGTAATGAAAATGGATAATGAAGAATTAGTTCTAAGACCAATGAATTGTCCTCATCATATGTTAATATTTAAGAGTAAAATGCGTTCATACAAAGATTTACCTATCAGAATAGGAGAACTTGCACACGACTTTAGATTTGAGGATAGTGGAACTGTTTGTGGAATAGAAAGAGTTCGCCAAATGTGTCAAAATGATGCACACTTATTTGTAAGACCTGATCAAATAAAGGAAGAAGTTGCAAAAGTTGTAAAATTAATATTAGAAGTTTATAAAGATTTTGGATTTGAAAAATACGAATTTAGATTATCTTTAAGAGATAAAAATGATAAACACAAATACTTTGATGATGACGAAATGTGGGAAAAAGCAGAATCTGAACTTCGTGAAATATTAACTGAAATAGGAATACCATTCTACGAAGCAGAAGGAGAAGCAGCGTTCTATGGACCAAAGTTAGATGTTCAATTAAAATCAGCAATAGGACATGATGTAACTGTTTCTACATGTCAATTAGACTTTTTATTACCTGAAAGATTTGAACTAGAATATATAGGAGAAGATGGTAAGGCACATAGACCAGTTGTAATTCATAGAGCGATACTTGGAACTCTAGATAGATTTATGGCATTCTTAATAGAAGAAACAAAAGGAGCTTTCCCAACATGGCTTGCTCCAGTACAAGTAAAAGTTCTTCCTATTTCTGATAAGCACCTAGAATATGCAAATAAAGTAGCAGAAGAATTAAATAAAAAATATGTAAGAGTAGAAGTTGATGATAGAGCAGAAAAAATAGGCTACAAAATAAGAGAAGCTCAACTACAAAAAGTACCATATATGTTAATTGTTGGTGACAAAGAACAAGAAGCAGGAGAAGTAGGTGTAAGAGATAGAAAAGAAGGAGACTTAGGAGCAATGAAATTAGAAGAATTTGTTTCTAAGATTGATGAAGAAATAAAAACATTTGCAAAATAATAACTAAAATAAGATATTAGATGATAAATAAATCTAATATCTTATTTTTAGATAATTTACACAAATCTATAGAAATGTAAATAATGTTGTGTTATACTAATAAATAACTTTTGCAAAATATATGGAGGAATACAAATGTTAAAGAAAAAAGTTGAAGGAACAACCGAAAATTTAAATCTACTAACAAACAAAGTAAAATACATAGGATTCGAATTAGAAAAAATACCAGAGTTTTTGAATGAATTTGAACCATTAAATTATAGAGTACCAAAAGTATATGACGAAAAAACATACAAAATATACAAATACATAGACGTAGATAATATAGAAATACTAATAACACCCAAAGACCGTTTAAGCGAATTATCTGAGAGATACAAGCTTGCAAGCCCAATATATACATACATGCAATCTGGAGACAAAGAAAATCTAGAAAAATATGCATACTTTCTAAGAATGATAAACCAAACTAACTTAGCAGATATACAAAGAATAGAAGAAGAGCAAGAAGAATTTAATAAACAAATACCATTTGAAGTAAAGTTCCAAAACAATTTTAAGTGGCAAATATTTTACTCAGATTATGCAAAAAAATACTTTATGCTAGCTTCAACAGAAGAATCAGATAATGCACCAATGTTTTATCTTTTAAACCAAAAAATAGAACAAAATAATAAAAAAGATACAAGAAAAATATTTGTACCAATAAGTAATGAAGAATACACAGAAAAAATATTAAAAAAATCAGAAATAGAAGATTTAATAAATTATCTATGGTATTTCACAAAAAACTGGGCATCCATATATGAAGTAACAGACAAAGACGAAAATTTAAGTATTCACATAGTAGGAGAAACTCAAATTTACGATAAGATGACAAGCAAGTACAAAATAATAATAAATGATAAAAAAGAAGCTCAAACAACATACAAATTAATAAAAGCACTATTTATATTATCATACGATTTATCTAGTGAATATAAATTTAATCTGAAAGTTGGAAAAGAAGGTGATTTGGAATTCTATTTTAATGGCGAAAAAATTGAATATACAAAACTTCCAGAATTTTTAAGAAGTGAAGCAATTAAAAAAATGAAAGAAAATGAAAGGTTAAAAATAGAAAACCAACAAATAAAAGCAGATATAAAAGATTTGCAAAGACTTGAAGAGATAAAAGAAAAAGAATACCTAAATAAACAAAAACAAATTGCAAATTTTATGGAATGTAAAAAAACTTTTATAGGAAAGCTAAAATACTTTTTTAAAGGAAAAAAGCAAGAAGAAAAAGAAGAAGAAGGGATAATAGAAAAATCAGTAAACAAAAATAGACTTAAGGACATTTTAAACCAAGATAAAACAAAGGATGAACATCTTTCAAACGAAGAAATAGAAAAGCAAAATTACACGATTGAAGATATAATAAAAATCGGAAAACAACTAGATGAAAATACCAAAATAAATAAAAATGCTAATCTAGACAAAGATGCACTAGAAGCAAAGATTAATAGAGTAAATCAAAAAATAAAAAGCGCAGATATGTATCTAACAGAAATAAACGACCATAAAAGAAGTATATTTGACTTCTGGAAATATGCAAACAAGGACGAATCAAAAATGTTGGTTGAAGGGCAGGAAATAGAAGAAACAAAGCAAGAAAAAATAAAGAGAAAATTTGACTACGAAGAAGACATAGAAACACTTGCAGCTAACATAGATGTGAGACAAAGAGAAAAACTATCTCATAAAGAACAAGACGCAATATTTGCATCAAATTTTATATTAGATGGTATAAATATAGTATCAAAAAAAGAACTTCTTAAAGCAGACGAAGAAAAAATAAAAAAATTATTAGAAACATTAAAAGATGAATATAGAAAAGATATAGATAAAATAGAAGTTAAAGATTTCGATATATTTGGAAACGTTGCAGAGGATAAAACTAAAATTAAAACTTTAAAAAACAACAAACATAGAGAAAATGAAAAAGATAAATTTAAGGTGTTAAATGTAAATTTAGACACACAACTTGAAGACTTTATACAAAAAATTAAAGACATTAGAAAAACATTAGTTGAAGAAAGCTCAAAAATAGAAGTTCCATGTAATTTAAGCCTATACAAAGCTGCAAACGACAAAATAGAGCCAACGGGATTTGATAAATTCAGCATTAATCCATACGAAACACTAAATAAACTAGAACAAATATCAACTTCAAAAGAAACATATTTGTATAAAATAAATGTACCAGAAGGTACAAAATTAATGTTTTACTCAAATATAACATTCTTTGAAAATGATAATAAAACATTACCACTCGGAATGGATATATCTCAAGAAAGTTTAATTGATATGGAACAATACGATTTAGAACTAAAAGGAAAAGATGAATTCAATATTAACATAGAAAAAGAAGGATTTAAACACTTTGTAAAGAATGTAAAAGTATATGAATATAATCTAAAACAAAAATAAAATTAACATGAAAATAAAGGTCATACAGAGAAAAATATAATCTACTGTAGGACCTTTAAATTATGTATAAAAATTATAATATATCTTGCTTAACTTCACAATGTTCTTCAAGAAGCTCAGGTTTTTTTAAATACTTACAAAGAAGTTTAAAAGAAGAAGCATAATAATAGCCATCACATATTCTTTCATCACCGACAAAAGCTAAAGTAATACATTTTTCCTCGCGGATTTCGTCATCTTCATAAACAAAACTTTTCTTCTTTTTACCCATTGCGAAAAACATACTCGTTGTACCAAAATTATACAAATGATGATAAATACTATCAATTCCTAAAGAACCAACATTAGTCAAAAATACACTAGTATGAAATGGACTTGCCTCTATTATAGATTTAGGCATAATTCCATGTTTATCCATCCACATCAAAAGCTTAACAGTTTTTCTAATAAGACCATCTGGAATATGACTTAAAATGCCTGCAACAGTATCGGTATTATTAACAGTTGATAAATCCTTATTATTTGCTATTACTTGATCTAATTTATCCTTAATTTCAAAAATATTTTCAGTTCCATCAAAAGCAATCTTAGTAGTTGTCTCTTGACCTTCATCGGTTAAATTTTTTTTAATAGCCAAAGAAACAAAAATCTTATTACGTGCGTAAACAGAACCATTCATAGTAAATCTATTAAGTTGAGGTCTTTCTGCAATTATTCTAACTAATGCTGCATAAATAATATTCATATATGAAAATCTGATTCCGTCTTGAGCCTTTTTGTCAATATATGCATCAAGTTCTTTTAAAGTAATATCTTGTTTAAAGAAAACTTGTGCATCATCTCTTGAAAGCATTACATTCGGAATAACCTTAAAAAATGGTGGTAGTGTTTTTATTCTTCTACCATCTGATCTATGTCCAAACATTATTTTATATCCCCTTTATAAATAATCTTATATAATTTTACAATTAATGTCGAATTTTGTCAAATATATTTTTATGTAACTGTTGTAAAACTTTAAAATATATAGTATAATAATCAACTAGCAAATAAAAGAATTATTGAGAAAATTGCTACAAGTTATATCTAGAAGGGATAGTATACAATGAGAAAAATTATAGATGAATACATATATATGGATTTAATAGGACAGATGGAAAAAGAAACAAGTTATATTGTAGATGAGTTAATAAAAGAAAAAAAGGTTTCTATATCAAAAGTAACCTATGAGAATGCTACCAACTTTGAAATTCATGCAATAGTACATGAATTTTCTAAAAATTATAAGTCATATATAAAGGTGCAAGAAGGAGAAATACAAAATTTGTCATGCGATTGTGACGATTATAAAAATAACTATTGTGCATGCAGACATATAATTGCTATGGTGAAGGAATTTTCACAAAATTCAGAATATATAAGAATATTTGCAGGGAACAGTGAAAAATTTAAAATAGAAGAAAAAACAGATAATTTAGATAATTATACAGTATATAAACAATTAATAAAAGAATTTTATCAAGAACAACAAGAACAGGAAAAATTAGAAGAAAGTACTGCACTAGAAAATACTATCCGAATAGAACCAATATTAATTTTTAATAGATACACAAATAACTTAAAACTAGAGGCAAAAATTGGAGACAAGCAATTATATAAAATAAAATCATTCCCAGAATTTTATGATAGATTTATAAATACAGAAAAATACAAATATGGAGCAAAATTAGAACTTGTTCACGATAAAAAACAATTTAATCAAGAAAGTCAAAAATTACTAGATTTTATATTAAAATATGCCGAGATAATAAAATATGCAAATGAAGCATCTACAGGTTATGATTATTACACAAAAAGAATAGGAGAAGACAGCATCACAATATCTAAGTCTGGATTAGATGAACTATTTGAAGCACTAGAAGGAAGAACTATACAACTTGAAGATATGTATGACAATAAAAATGTGTTTTTTACAAGCGAAGAACCAAAAATAAAGTTTAATCTAGAAGAAATAAACACAAATGAATATAAAATAACTTCAAGTATAGATATTTATGCATATCAAATATATGAAGGTAAACAATATACATATTTATTACTGGAAGATAAATTATATAGATGTTCAAATAAATATAAAAATACAGTAATAAGGCTTTTAGAAATATTTAGAAAAAACTTTACTAAAGAAATAGTTCTTCCAAAAAGCAGAATATCCGATTTCTTCTCAGTAGTTGAACCTGTTATAAAAAATAATTTAAATATAGGAGAAGAACAATATAAGAAATTAAAAAAATATATACCGGCTGAGTTTTCAGCAAAATTATATTTAGATTACAACGATAAAAACTATATCATTGCAGATGTAAGATTTTTATATGAAGATGTAGAAATTAATCCACTAGCAAATGAAAAAGAAATAAAAGAAATTTCAAGAAATACAGTAAGAGAAGAAAAACTAATAAATATGTTTGTTAAAAGTGGATTTATGTTAGATCAAGAAAATGACAGACTTGTTCTAGTTCAAGAAGATAGAATATATGAATTTTTAACAAGTGGAATTAATTTATACATGAAAAACTTTGAAATTCTAGCAACAGAAAAATTTAAAGCAAAAGAAGTAAAATCAACATCTAGTATTAATTTAGGCGTAAGAATAGAAAACAATTTGCTAGATATAGACTTCTCTAATCTATACTTTGATATATCAGAATTACAAGAGATTATGAAAAAGTATAAGTTAAAAAAGAAATATCATAGATTAAAAAATGGAGATTTTATAAATCTAGAAGAAAATGATAATATAGAATTTATTGAAAACATTACAGAAGATATAGATGTAGACTATAGTCAAATAAAAAATGGAAATCTTCATTTGCCAATGTATAGAGCTTTATATTTGGATAAAATACTCGAAAAGAATACATCTATACATGTAACAAAAGATGAAAATTATAAAAATTTAATTGAAAGAGTAGATGCAAAAGAACTAGATGCAAATATTGAAATTCCTAGAAACATAAAAGCAGAGTTAAGAGAATATCAAAAAGTTGGAGCTAAATGGCTAAAAACACTAGATTTATATGGACTAGGTGGAATTTTAGCAGATGATATGGGACTTGGAAAAACGGTACAGGTATTATGTGTTGTATGTTCATATTTGGAAGAAAATAAAGAAAACTCAAAACCAATTTTAGTTGTTTGTCCAAGTTCTCTTTGCTTAAACTGGCAAAATGAAATAGAAAAGTTTACAATTGGAGTTTCGTCTATTGTTATACATGGAAGTCAGCAAGAAAGAAAAATGCAAATAGAAAATATAAAAAATTGTAATATAGCTGTAACATCATATGACTTGCTAAAGCGCGATATAGATGAATATAAAGCTCAGGGATATAATTTTAAATATATAATAGCAGATGAAGCTCAATATATAAAAAATAATAATACTCAAAATGCAAAAGCTATAAAGGAAATTATGGCAGAGACAAGATTTGCATTAACTGGAACTCCAATAGAGAATTCGCTTTCAGAGTTATGGTCTATATTTGACTTTATAATGCCTGGATATTTATTTGGATACAGAAAATTTAAAGAAATGTATGAAACTCCAATTGTTAGGGGAGAAGATACAATTCAAATGAATAAGTTAAAAAAATTAATAGAACCATTTGTATTAAGAAGAATAAAAGGTGAAGTTTTAACAGAACTTCCAGAGAAGATGGTATCTGTATTAAATAGTCAAATGTTAGATGAACAACAAGATATATATCTATCATATCTTGCTAATGCTAAAAAGGATGCTTTGCAGGAAATTAGGGAAAATGGAATAGAAAAAAGCCAAATTAAGATATTGGCATTGCTAACAAGGTTAAGACAAATATGTTGTCATCCAGGTCTATTTATAGAAAATTATAATGGAGGAAGCGGAAAGTTAAACCAATGTATAGAAATAGTAAAAGATGCAATTTCTGCAGGACATAAAATATTACTATTTTCTGGTTATACATCTATGTTCGAAATAATAGAAAAAGAACTTCGTAAAGAAGGTATAGAGTACTTAAAATTAACGGGGCAGACAAAGGTTTCTGAAAGAATGGATCTAGTAGAAGAATTTAATAATAATCCAGAAAAAAAACTATTCTTAATTTCTCTAAAAGCAGGAGGAACAGGGTTAAATTTAATTGGAGCTGATATGGTAATTCACTATGATCCATGGTGGAACTTATCCGCAGAAAATCAGGCAACAGATAGAACTTATAGAATTGGTCAAAAAAGAAATGTGCAGGTTTATAAATTAATAACTAAAAACTCAATAGAAGAAAAAATTTATGAGATTCAGAAAAGAAAAGAAAAATTGATGGATAATATGTTATCTACAAATCAAACATTTATAAGTAAATTGTCGAAGGAAGAGATAATGAATCTTTTTGAGTAAAATGCTCGCTTTTGCCCTACGCGAACTGCAAAATATGTAAAGATATACAAAAATCTATATATGTATATTTTTACATTTTTTGTTCTTGTTGTCGAAGCCATAATGATTAAAATAAAAATACTTTTTATTTTAATGGAAAGTAGGCTTCTCCAATTGTCGCACTCACATAAATGCTCGTATGCTCCCTACGCGAACTGCAAAATGTGTAAAGATATACATATATAGATTTTTAAAAAATTGATTTCAGAATAAGGAAGGAGATTGTTTAATGGAAGAAGTAATAGTAATTGGTGGAGGATTAGCTGGTTCAGAAGCAGCTTATCAAATTGCTAAAAGAGGGAAAAAAGTTAAATTATACGAGATGAAGCCTGAAAAATTTTCCCCAGCTCATTCAAGTAGCAATTTAGCAGAAATAGTATGTAGTAATTCTTTTAAATCAAATCTACATACAAATGCTTGTGGACTTTTAAAAGAAGAACTAAGAATGATGGATTCTTTACTTATAAAAATAGCAGACAAAACTTGTGTCCCTGCTGGTCAAGCATTAGCAGTAGATAGAGAAGAGTTTTCAAAAAATGTAACAAAAGAATTAGAAAGCATTGAAAATATAAATATTATAAGGCAAGAAGTTGGAGAAAGTATATCTATAGAAGAACTTGCTAAAGAACACAAAGTAATTATAGCAACAGGACCTTTAACTTCTGATAAACTTTCTAAAGAAATTCTAAAACTTACAGGTGAAAGTAATTTACATTTCTATGATGCAGCTGCTCCATTAATTGATAAGGATAGTATAAATTTTGACATTGCCTTTTATGGTAATAGGTATGAGCAGGAAAGACCAAAAGATGAGAGTGCTGAAGAATGGCTTGAAAAACAAAAAAATCATTATAATAATGAAAATAGTGAATGTAAAGAAGAACAAAGTTATATAAATCTTCCAATGAATAAAGAAGAATATGAAAAATTTGTAAATGAGCTTGTAAATGCAGAAGTTGTTGAACTTCATGAATTTGAAAAAAGAGAAATATTTGAAGGATGTATGCCTATTGAAATAATGGCTAAAAGAGGAACAGATACTTTAAGATTTGGTCCTTTAAAGCCAGTAGGTTTTACTGATCCACGTACTGGATACAGACCATATGCTGTTGTTCAATTACGTCAAGATAATAAAGAAGCTAAAATTTACAATATAGTAGGATTTCAAACAAATTTAAAATATGGAGAACAGAAGAGAGTATTTAGTTTAATTCCAGGGCTAGAAAATGCAGAATTTATGAAATATGGAGTAATGCATAGAAATACATTTATAAATTCTAGTAAATTACTGGATAATACATATAACTTAAAATTAAATAAAAATATATACTTTGCAGGACAGATAACAGGAGTAGAAGGCTATGTAGAGTCAATATCTTCTGGATTAGTTGCAGGAATAAATGTAGCAAGTGAAAGAAAAATAGAGTTTCCAGAAAATACGATGATAGGAGCACTTGCAAAATATATTTCTACACCTAATGATAAATTCCAACCAATGAATGCAAACTATGGAATACTTCCAGAACTAGAAGGGAAAAAAATATCTGACAAAAAGTTAAAATATTCAAAAATTTCCGACAGAGCATTAGAAAGTTTAAAAGATGCAATGAAAAATTTTTAATATACTAATTACCGTTCGTACTTAAAATAAATTTAAGTTGAACGGTAATATTTCAATAAAGTTAAAAAAATATTACATTTAAATTAAATTTAACAAAAAAAATAAAATATATGGTAATATAAAAATGAAAAATAGAATTATTATAAAGTAAGATAGGGGACTTTAATGATTATGCAACAGAATAGTTCAGAAAACAAAAATCAAAAGAAATATCAAAATCAAGAAGGTATGCTAAGAATAGTTTTAGATGAGATACATATTGAAAAAATTGATTTTAATCTAACAAAGGCACAAATAACCTTTGATCTAAGAACAGCAAGGCAAATTTTACAACCAGCAATCATATCACTTTATACACAAAATGGACAACATATAATTCCGCTAAAATATGCAAAAGAATATCTTTTTAGCAAGAATATAGTTTTAAGCGAAAATATGGATCCATATATTGTTATGGCGATTGATCAGGTTATGGACGATTTATATGAGCAAGTAGGACATCATACATTAGAAAATAGCTCCAATGCTTTAGAAAACATAAAAATAAAAAGATTTTCACAGTATAAAGATTCCATAGAAACAATGGAGCCTCTAATAGAAAAAGAATACATAAACATAGTATATTCAAAAGAAAACGTTAGTGATAAAGTACACAATATATTAAATGGAAAATTAGAAAAATCTGTAATGCCATATATTAGAATGGCGCAAAATTCAATTTTTGTTAAAATAGATGATACAATTGATACAAGAACAACACTTGAAAAAATACAGGATAAGCTAAAAAAGTAGACATAAAGCATTGAAAAAATTTCCAAAATGTGATACAATAATTAGTATGAAACAAAGAAGTAAGAAATACATTTAATAAAATGAAGAATTTAAGAGGAGGATTTATATGGCTGAAAAACAAAGATGGGAAGAATTATATGAGGAATATCAATCAAAAATGCCAAATTTGACTGTAGAGACAATAAGAAAGGATTTCTTTTCTAAGAAGTACGAATATGCAAGAAAGCTAGCTGCTATAAAGGATACAGAATCAAACGAATATAAGGCACTAATTAAAGAACAGAGACAATATATTAGTGAAAATGAAAACGCACAAAAAAATCTAGATACAATTATTTCAAATCTTCCACAGGTAGAAAAAATAAAACAACATAGAGATAGAAGACAAGCACTTTTAGATGATTTGTCGGCAAAAAAAAGTAGAAATGATGAAGCAATTAAAAGAAAAGAAGAATTGCAAAGTGTAGCTACAAAATTAGATAAAGAAATGAGAAGAATAAAGTTTGACCAAGAAATTTTGAATAGTATTATAAAAAGTAAAGATACTAAACCTGAAATAAAAGCTGGGATAATGAAAGATTTAGAAGAATTGAATAAAAAGTTTAATAAGAATCAAAAAGATTATTCTGAAAATCAATTAAAATTAAGAGCAGAATTAGATAAACCGCTAGAAGAGGTTCCAGAAGATGTTGTAGAATTATTACAAAAGCAGATAAAAACTGACAATTATATTTGTGAAAATTTAATTGCAGGAAGAACAATGGAGCAAATTCAAAAACATTTACCTCAAAAATCAGAACAAGAAATTTATGTTGGTTCAAAAATTGTTGATATGATTCATAAAAAAGAAAAATCAGTATCACAACCAGAACAACCACAACCAGTGCAACCAGAACAGCTAGAACAGCCAGAACAATCAGAACAGCCAGAACAACCAGAACAACCAGAACAACCAGTGCAACCAGAACAGCCAGAACAACCAGTGCAACCAGAACAACCAGTGCAGCCAGAACAATCAGAACAACCACAACCAACACAATTAACAATAGATGACTTAAGTTTAGAAAATATTAAATTTGATATTTCTAATGGAATTATATCTTTAAGTTACAAGTATGGTAATGAGACATTAAATGATCCTAATTTACGTGTAGTATATGATGATCGTAAGGGTGGATTATCAGAAAAAGATATAAAAGAAAGAATACAAGGTATAAAATTAACAGAAAATTCAGATCCATATATAATTTATGCTATAAATAAAAGTGCGGAAAAGCTAAAAGCAAAATATAGTTTAGGAAATGAAGAGGCAGTTGCTTTAAAAAAGAGATTAATAGAAAAATATCAAGAATCTGTAGAGGCAGATGAAATAGAAGAGGGAAAAGAATATTTAAACATAGAATATGCTAAATCAGATGTAGAAGAAGTGAAAATGCCAATTTTTGGACTTATAAAAATTGAATCATTAGGAATAGGCAGAAATTTTTCAAGTTTAATGATGAAACATGTAAGAGATGCAGAAGGTTCTCCAAATGTAACAATTGATGATTCAATTGACACAAGAACGATAGGAGAAAAAATCCAAGATTTTTGGTCAAAATTAAGAGAAAAAATACCATCACTTCCTGAGCCTACTCGTCAAAGAGAAGAACAAGAAAATTATGAACAAAGTGAAAGTAGCGATGAACTTGATCAAAATGAAAAATTAACAACAAGACAAAAAATGAAAAATATGTTGGACAATTTGAAAGATCAACTAAGAGGAAAAGATTTAGAGGGAGAAGAACTAGATGAAGAAGAATTTGATACTCCAGTTAATGACGAGCCAGAAGAAACAATAAAACCTATGTCATTTGAAGTTCATAGTAGTTTAAGAGAGGCAATCAGAAGAGGATTAGAGGCTAATATGTCTAAAGAAGAAATTATGGAAGGACTACGCCATACAGATGAATATTATAGATATGAAAATTTTGAGAATGCAGCAAGTTCAATGATAGACTCAATGATTAAACAAGAGAAAGCAAGAGATGATGAATCTTTAAATATAGATGCTGATGATAGAGATGATAGATAAATAATAATTTAAAATATAACAAAAATCGACTGTAACTTAAAAAGTTACAGTTGATTTGTTTTAATTGGTAGTATATAATGTGAGAAAACAATAGAAAGGAAAGCAAAAAATGAAGAAAATATTATTTGTAATAGCAATGGAAAAAGAAGCAAGCCAAATTGCAGAAGAGTTAAAATTAACAAAAAAGAGTGATAATATATATACAAATTCAGAAGAAAGTAAAACTATATTAGTTTCTGGAATTGGAAAACAACGTACAGCAATAAACTTAACAAAATACTTGGAAAATAACGAAAAACCAGATTTAATTATAAATTTAGGATATGCTGGTTCTACAAATACGAAAATAGGAACATGGGTAAATGTAAATAATTCATATAATTATGATTGGAAAATAGAAGGCGAAGAAATATATGAAATAGAGGAATACTGTAAAAAGATACTACATAACAAAGAAAATGTCTTAAATTTGCCATGTTATAGTGCAGAAAGTTTTGTAACTAAAACAGATATAAAAGAAGATGTACTATTTGATATGGAACTTCATTCTATATATATAATTTGCCAAATGTATGGAATAGAATTAATTTCACTAAAAAAAGTAAGTGATAATTTAAGTCTAGATAACTATTATAAAAATATAGACATGACAGAAGTTATGGAATTAAAAAGTGGTTTAGAGTTACTTGATATCTAGAAAGAAAAGGAGAAAACAATGTATCTAAAAAGATTAGAATTACAAGGATTTAAGTCTTTTGCAGACAAAACAATATTAGAATTTAAGCCAGGAGTAACCGGAGTAATAGGACCAAATGGTTCAGGAAAAAGTAATATATCAGATAGTATAAGATGGGTTCTAGGTGAACAAAGCATGAAGGCACTACGTGGAGCAAAATCAGAAGACGTAATATTTGCAGGAACCCAAAATAGAAAATCTTTAGGATTTGCTGAAGCATCTATAGTAATAGACAATATGGATGGAAAGCTTCCAATTGAGTATAGTGAAGTTACAGTAACAAGAAAATTATATAGAAGTGGAGAAACAGCATATTTCATAAATAAAGTACCATGTAGATTAAAGGACATCTTAGAGTTATTTATGGATACAGGAATAGGAAAAGATGGATATTCTATAATAGGACAAGGAAAAATTGATGATATTTTAAGTAACAAATCGGAAGACAGAAGACGTATCTTCGAAGAAGCAGCTGGAATTGTAAAATATAGAACTAGAAAACAAGAAACAGAAAAAAAGTTAGAGCAAACAAAACTAAATCTATTAAGAATAAACGACATTCTATCTGAAATAGAAGGACAACTAGATCCACTTAAGTTACAATCAGAAAGAGCAAAGAAATATTTAAGTCTAAGAGATGAGTTAAAAAACATAGAAGTTGGTCTATTTATATATAATATAAACACATATAAAGAAAAAATAGAACAAATAGTACAAGACTTAAAAATCTTAGTAGAACAAGAAAAAGAAGAAAGTAAAAAACAAGAAAAATGGCAGACTTCTAAAGCAGAATTAAAAGAAAAAGTAGATGAATTAGCTCAAGAAATCGAGAATATGCAAAATATTGGATTCGAGAGTAAAACTCAAATTGAACAAATAAATTCGCAAATCAGTATATCTAATGAAAGAATAATAAACAATAACTCAAACATAGAAAGAATGGAAAATGAGATTTCAGATTTACAAGCGAAAATTAATGATTTAGAAGAAGAAAAAGAAACCAGAATTTCTAGAAGAGAAAGTCTTTCTAAAAACAAAGAAAAATTTGAACAAGAGTTAAGAGAAAAACAACAAGAACTAGAAAAATTAACTGCAAAGCTTTCTGAAAAAGAATTAGAAATTGAAGAAAAAAAGAAGAAAGTAGAAGCAAATACTGATTCAAGATATGAAAGAATTTCACAAATTAATGCATATAATGCAACACTAGAAAATTTAGAAAAAACAAAGAAAAATGTGAAGCAAGATTTACAAACTGCAATCTACGAATTAGATTCAAGCAGAATAAAAAAACAAGAAATATCAAAAGAATTTATGCAAATCGAAAATACAAAAAACAAAAAAGCTAAAGAAATTGAAGAAATAAATACCAAGAAAGAAGAAGCAATAAACAAATTAAAAAAATACGAAGAAGAAGAAAATAAGCTAACTTCAGAATATAGAATAAAAGAATCAAAATACAAATTTTTATCAGAAACAGAAAAAGAAAAAGATGGATATATAAAAAGTGTTAAAGCACTGCTTCTTGCTTGTGAAAAAGATAAAGACTTAAATTCTGGAGTAGAAGGAGTTCTTGCAAGTTTAATTTCAGTAGATAAAAAATACGAAACAGCAATAGAAATGTGCTTAGGAAATACCATGCAAAATATTGTAACCAAAACAGAAAATGATGCAAAAAAATTAATAGAATATTTAAGAAAAAATAATCTAGGAAGAGCAAGTTTCTTACCAATGACATCTGTTCATGGAAAGAAAATAGAAAAAATAGACACAAGAGGTATAAGTGGAGTAATAGGAATATCGGCTGACTTAATAAGCTATGATAAAAAATATCAAGACATAATTTTTAATTTACTTGGAAGAACAGTAATTGTAGAAAATATGAACTCTGCAATTGCACTTGCAAAACAAAATTCATATTCTTTTAGAATAGTAACACTTGAAGGAGATATAATAAATACTTCAGGAGCAATGTCTGGTGGATCAACCACACAAAAAACCGTAAATATTCTTGGAAGAGGAAGAGAGATAGAAGAACTAAAGGAAAATTTAAAACAGCTATCTTCAAAAATAAAAGATATTACAAAAGAAAAAGAAGAATTTGGAAATGCAATGTCTGAAACAATAGAAAAAACTGCAAGATTAGAAAAAGAGTTGCAAGAAATAGAAATTACATATGCAACAAAAAAACAAGAGCTAGAAATAATAGAAAATCAAATAGTAAAAAATGAAGAAACAATGACAAAACTAAAAAAACAATTGGAAGATATTGAAAAAGAAAAAGAAAGTATAGAAATATCAAAACAAGGTACTAATAAAGTCATTGAAAATATAGATGAAGAAATTGCAAGGTTAAATGAAGAAATAACCAAATTTGCAGAACTTAATAAGGATAATCAAAATTATATAGACAATTTAAACACAGACATTACTGATTTAAAAATATCTGTTTCTTCATTTGATGAAAGTGATGCTTCAATGAATGAAATGTTGGAAAGAATCGCACAGGATATAGAAAATGCAAATAATGACATTAAAGCAAAGAAAGAGCAAATAGAAGAAAGAAAAGTGGAAAACAAAAATATAGAACAAGAAATTTTAGAATTCGGTAACAAAATAGATCAAATAAAAAATGATGTTTCTACTAGCACAGAAAAGATAGAAAGTTTAAGACAGGAAAAACAAAGTAAGAATGATGAGTTAGTAAATATAGAAAAACAAATAGAAGAACAATATAATGTTATAAATGGATTAAAAGAGCAAATTGTAAAAGTAGAAGGTAAAAAACAAAAAAATGAACAAGATATGGAGGAATTAATAAACAAACTTTGGGACGAATATGAACTAACTCCTAATAACACGGAAAACTATAAAAAACCAGATAATGTTGCGAACGCCCAAAAGGAAAGCAATAATCTAAGAAAAGAAATTGCAAATTTAGGGCCAATTAATATAGATGCCATAGAAGAATATAAAAAATTGCAAGAACGTTATAATTTTATGAACGAACAACGATATGACTTAGAAGAGTCAATTGCAAAACTAAGAAAAGTAATATCTGATATGACAATAACAATGCAAAAACAATTTGCAGAAAGATTCAAACAAATAAATAAGAACTTCAATGAAGTATTTTCTGAATTATTTGGTGGAGGAAAAGCAGAATTAATATTAGAAGATGAAAATAATTTATTAGAATGTGGAATAGATATTAAGGCTCAACCACCAGGAAAAAAACTACAAAATATGATGCTTTTATCTGGAGGAGAAAAAGCTTTAACTGCTATTGCAATATTATTTGCTATACTAAAAATAAATCCTGCCCCATTCTGCATATTAGACGAAATTGAAGCCGCACTAGATGATGTAAATGTAGCAAGATACGCACAATATTTAAAGAAATTTAGTGATGAAACACAGTTTTTAGTTATTACACATAGAAAAGGAACGATGGAAATTGCAGATACAGTTTATGGTGTAACAATGGAGGAAAAAGGAATAAGTAAACTACTATCAATGTCTTTTTAAAAATTATTCTTAAAAGTAAAAAATAATCATTTAACACAAAAGTTTACGATACACCGTAAATAAATATAATTTTTAGGTAAAATTTACGGTAGAACGAAAAAAATAATTATATTTATTAGATTAAAAATTAAGAAACATGTGAATAAACAATATAAAGCAAAATATTTTGTATAAAATATACAAAGTGTTTTGCTTTATGTTTTGCATAAATTTCGGACAAGTAGAATATTATTAGTTAAATAAATATCTACAAGGAGGAAGGTTATGTGGTATACAAAGGATATTAAGCAAATTTTCAAAGAACTAAAAACAAATGAAAAATATGGATTAAGTGAGGAAGAAGCAAGTAATAGAATAAATCAATATGGACTAAATAATTTAAAGGAAAAAAAGAAAGAAAGTTTTTTTATAAAGTTTATTAAAGAATTTAATGACTTTATGATAATTACATTGATTATGGCAGCTATTATATCTGCTGGAATTTCTAAAATAAATGGAGAAGGAGATTATATTGACTCAATTATTATAATTGCCATCGTTATATTTAATGCTCTTATGGGAGTTATTCAAGAACAAAAGGCAGAAAAATCACTAGAGTCACTTAAAAAGATGTCAGCTCCTAACGCAAAAGTAAAGCGTGGTGGAAAGATTGTTGAGATAGACGCGCAAAATGTTGTCCCAGGTGATATTGTAATATTAGAAGCTGGAAATTTTGTACCAGCAGATTGCAGACTTATTGAATCTTATGATTTAAAAATAGAAGAGTCTGCATTAACAGGAGAAACTCTGCCTACTAAAAAAGATGCAAAAGCAATTTGCAAGGAAAATACAGCAATGGCAGATTTAGCAAATACTGCATTTGCAACAACAGTTGTGGTAAACGGTAGAGCAACAGCAGTCGTTGTAGAAACAGGTATGAATACAAAGGTTGGAAAAATAGCAGGAATGATTATAGATGATGAGGCACCACAAACACCAATTCAAAAGAAATTAGGAGAAGTTGGAAAAATTCTTGCTATAGTATGTATAATAATTTGTGTTCTTATTTTTGTAATTGGAATATTTAAGAAAATTCCAATCTTGGAAATGTTTATGACTGCTGTAGGTTTAGCAGTAGCAGCTATTCCAGAAGGACTTCCTGCAATTGTAACAATTATGTTGTCTATAGGGGTTACAAGAATTGCAAAGAAGAATGCTATAATAAGAAAATTGCCTGCAGTAGAAACTTTGGGAGCAAGTAGTGTTATTTGTTCAGATAAAACTGGTACACTTACTCAAAATAAAATGACTGTTACACAGATTAGAAATGCAGATGGAATTATAAGTGCAAATTCTGCACTTGCGGTACTAGAACTTGCTACTATGTGCACAGATACAATAGAAGAAAATGGCAATATAAACTCAAAGAATGCTATAGATTTAAATAAGCCTAAGGGAAAAGTAATTGGGATAAATAAGGAAATTGACGATAAAATAAAAAATAGACCATCAAGTCAGGAAGATTATAACCTTAAGCAAAATATAAAAAAAGTAGTAGGAGAACCAACAGAGGTTGCAATTACTAATGCAGCTTTAGCAATGGGATTAAGTAAAAATGAGTTATATGCTAAAATGCCGAGAATAAATGAAATTTCGTTTGATTCTACAAGAAAGTTAATGACTACAATACATAAAATAGGAGATAAATATAGAATTATAACAAAAGGGGCACCAGATGTATTAATAAATAAATGTACTAAATATTATGAAAATAATAAAGTTGTTCCAATATATAGTAAAAAAGATGCGATAAATAAGCAAAATGAACAAATGGCAGAACTTGCTTTAAGAGTTATTGCAGTAGCTTATAAGGATGTAAACGAGTTTCCAAAGAGTATTACATCTAAAGAAGTAGAAAATGATTTAACCTTTGTTGGTTTAGTTGGAATGATTGATCCTCCAAGGGAAGGTGTAAAAGAAGCGGTAAGAACTTGCACTAGAGCAGGTATAAAAACAGTAATGATAACAGGTGACCATCTTCAAACGGCAAAGGCAATTGCAAAAGAATTGGGAATATTAAAAAGAGGAGATCTAAGTATAGATGGAGAAAACCTAGAAAAAATGCCACAAGATGAATTGGAAAAAAATATCATGAAATATTCGGTATTTGCAAGAGTTTCTCCAGAGCATAAAGTTAGAATTGTAAAGGCATTTAGAGCAAAAGGTAGAATTGTTGCAATGACTGGAGATGGAGTAAATGATGCTCCTGCCCTAAAAAATGCAGATATAGGAATAGCTATGGGAAAAGGAGGAACAGATGTTGCAAAAAATGCGGCCGATATGGTGTTAACAGATGATAATTTTGTTACAATTGTAGAAGCAGTTAAACAAGGTAGAAATATTTATGATAATATAAAAAAGGCAGTTCACTTTTTGATTGCAACAAATATAGGCGAGATAGTTACAATATTTGTGGGATTAATTTTAGGAATAAAGTCACCATTACTTGCTATCCAACTATTGTGGGTAAATTTAGTTACAGATTCACTTCCTGCAATAGCTTTGGGGTTAGAAAAACCTGAACAAAATATAATGGATAGACTACCAAGAAATCCTAAAAAAAGTTTATTTGCAGATGGATTGTGGTGGAAAATAATTATAGAGGGTTCAATGCTAGGAATATTAACATTAGTTGCTTTTAGTATCGGAAATAAAATGTATGGATTAGAAGTAGGAAGAACAATGGCATTTGTATCTCTTGGAATGTTAGAACTTGTTCATAGCTTAAATATAAAAAATAATGAAAGCATATTTAAGGTAGGTCTTTTTGAAAACAAATATTTAATTGGAGCTTTATTACTAGGAACATTAATGCAAACAATAGTAGTTGTAATACCATTTTTTGCAGATATATTTAGTTTAGTTCCTTTAAATTTAACACAGTGGCTTTATACAGCATTAATTTCAATTTCACCTTTAATTATTGTTGAGGCTCAGAAATATGTAAATAGTTACAAATTTGGAAAAGTATATTATTGCAATGAAAAAGTATAGAATATAGTTTTTAAAATAGCAAGGGAAACCTTGCTTTTTTATGTTTTAAAGTAAAAACTGTTGAAAAGAAAAATCTATTATGTTAAAATAAAAGTGGAATAAACATAGTTAAATTAAACTAAAAAATAAAAAAAGGAGAAAAACAATGGATAGAAAACAACAGAAAAAAATAAACAAAAAACTAAACAAGCGGAATAACGCTAATAGCACTAGTAGTAACGATAGTAGTATTGCTAATACTAGTAGGAGTATCAATAAATGTATTAGTAGGAGAAAATGGATTAATAGGAAAAGCAAAAAATGTTGCAATAAAAGCAAACCAAGTGGGAGAAGAAGACCAAGGGAAAATAAATTCACTAATATCACAATTACAAAATTTCACATCAGATGATAGTACAGGAGGAAATCAAGGGGAAGATACAACATCTCCAATAGTAAGTATACGAGTAGTAACAATAACAGAAAATAGTATACAAATATCAGTAAATGCAACAGACACAGGAAGTGGACTAGCAGAAAATGAAACATATAAATATTATATAAACAACGAATTAAAAACAGCAGATACAAATAATGGTTATACATTTACAGGTTTAACAGAGAATACAAGTTATATAATAAAAGTAGAAGTATATGATAAGGCAGGTAATAAAGGAGAAGACAGTAGAACAGTAAACACAACAAATAAACCAGATACAACCCCTCCAGAGGTAAGCATAAATGTGGGAACGGTAACAGAAAATAGCATACAAATAACAGTACAAGCAACAGAAACAGAAAGCGGACTAGTCGAAAACGAAACATATAAATATTATATAAATAATGAATTTAAAATAGCAGATACAAATAATAGTTATACATTTACAGGTTTAACAGAGAATACAAGTTATACAATAAAAGTAGAAGTATATGATAAGGCAGGAAACAAAGGAGAAAACAGTACGACGGCTAAAACACTAGAAAGAACTTGGGTCGTGGCAGACGAAATACCAGCAACAGAATATGGACAAATAGTATCAAATTATAAATGTTCAAGTGCAGGAGTAAATACATGGAGAATATTCTATGCAGGAGATGCAGATGGAGACGGAACAAGTAATATATACTTAATAGCAGATGATTACATAGCAAGTAATTATGCACCAAAAGGAGCCGGAGGAAGCTCAGTAAACTCAGACAAAACTTACCAAATAGGTATGGAAACTTTAATAAAAGATTATCCAAGTGGAACAGCATGGATAAACACAAATAGTAAAGCAAAAGGACTATTAGGAAATTGGATAAGTTCATATCCAAGTGGAGCCAATAATAACATGAAAGCAGTAGCCTATATGATGGATACAAATGTATGGAGTGTATATGCAGGAGATGATGCAGAATATGCAATGGGTGGACCAACTATAGAATTATTTGTAAAATCGTATAATATAACACATCCAACAAAGACAATAGAATATACAGTTAAAAATCAATATGGATATGGAGTTAGATGGAAAGGAAGTTCAAGTTATGCAGATAATATTGATGGATTATCAACAGATATAAATGGTATATATATAAAGGTGGATAAAAGTAATGCTGAAGGCGCATGGATAGCGTCACCTTCTTCTGGTAATCATTTCTTACAAACTAAGGGATACAATTTGATGCATGCTGATTATGATGCACAACTATACTATGACGGGTATGCAGCAGGATTTAAGTATGGCTTCCGACCTATAGTCTGTTTAAAATCAGAAGTTCAATTAGAAAAACAGGAAAACGGTAATTACATAATAAAATAAAATAAAATACAATAATTTATGAAACGGTTATAAATGACGCCTTTCGGCGTCATTTATGTTACAAAAATATTACAATTCAATTTATATTATATTACAAATTATCTAACTATTGTTTTTTATATAAAAATGTTGTAAAATAATAAGGTAAATATAATGTCATATTAGAACAAAATAGGAGGAAAAATTATGGCAAAGAATCCAATGCAAAAAAAGGCACAAGCATCATTTATTTCAGGAATGCTTATTATGTTAGTAATAATGGGATTAGTAGTAGCACTATTGTTATTTCAAATAAAAAATTTAAAGGAAGAAGCAAACAAAATGATGGCAAATTTAATACAAGTGTATGTATTAAACACGGATGTTAAATCTGGCGAAACAATAGATGCTTCCATGATTACAAAACAACAAACATATTCGAATGCTATACCTTCTGATGCTATAACAGTAGCAGAATTAACAGAAAAAACAATAGCAAAAATAGATTTAACAAAAGGAACAGTAATAACACAGTCAATGATAACAGATAGTGACGAAGCTACAGACAATACTTTAAGAGTTCAAGAATATAACATGCTTAGAGTATCTAGTCAAATAGCTACTGGAGATTACATAGACGTAAGATTAAGAATGCCATCTGGTGCTGACTACATTGTTGTATCAAAGAAAAAAGTAGAAGTTCCTACAATAGATGGAATAGATTCATTAAACACAATTTGGATTAAATTAACAGAAGATGAAACTATAGCAATGAGTAATGCAATTGTAGAGGCATACCAAAACGAAGGAGCAATACTTTACACAACAAAATTTGTAGAACCAGGAATTCAAGGAAGCTTAACTCCTACATATGTACCTAGTGCAAGCGTTGTAAATTTAATTACACAAAATCCAAATATAACAAACGAAGCAAGACAAGCAATGTTTAACAGATACAATAATTATACATCAATAAGAGATAGCATTAATGGTGAATTAGGAGCTGTAGAACAAGAAGATAGAACAGATAATCTAAATGCTAATGTTGCAACAGAAATAGAAACAGCGATAGAACAAAGACAAGCATATTTAGATGCACTAGCTGGATATTAAACTAATGGTTTGAAGAATAAATTATAAAAATTATTCTTCAAACTTTGAATAATATCACTTTATGTTCAATACCTTAGGAGGATACCAAGAAAATGGAAAGAATAGGATTTATAGGAACATTCGATAAAACAGATTTTATAATTTATGTAGCAAGAATTTTAGTGAAACTAGAAAAAAAAATATTAATTATTGATTCAACAGTAAATCAGAAAGCAAAATATGTTGTGCCTACAATAAATCCAACTATGTCATATGTTACAGAATATGAGGGAATAGATATTGCGGTAGGATTTACAAACTACAGTGATATAAAAAAATATTTAGGAATGCCAGAGATGGCTGTATTTACATACGACTATATTTTTATAGATATGGATAATCCTCAATTGTTAGAAAATTTTGATATATATACATCATCAAAAAATTATTTTGTGACATCACCAGATTTATATGATTTAAAAAAAGGACTTGAAATTTTAAGCGGAATAAATAGACCAATGGAATTAACAAAAATATGGTTTTCTAGAAAAATGACAAAGGAAGAAGATGATTATTTAAACTTTCTTTCATTAGGATATAAAATAAAATGGAAACAAGAAAAAGGTTATATAGCAATGAATGAAGATGATAGAGATATTATTATAGATAATCAACGTTTGTCAAAAATAAAATTTAAAGGATTAAGTCCAGAATTTAAAAGCTCAATGGCAGATGTAGTTGCAGAAATTAGTGGGGAAGATGCAAATTTAATAAAAAAAACAATAAAACAGCTTGAGAGAGGAGCATAATATTATGGCAATAATTAGTTTCTTTAGTGATTATGAAAAAGAAACAGGGCAAACTTTGGCATCAATAGCTACAGCTACTGTTATGTCTATAGAACATAATTATAAAATATTAGAAATTTCTACAGGATTCAAAGAATCAACATTGGAGAATAGTTTTTTTGACAAAAAAATAGCACAAAACATTGCATCTGTTGTTGGAGTATCGGGAACAGGAATAAATACAGGAATTGAAGGACTTATAAAAATAATTCAAAGCAATAGAACATCAAACAATATTATATCCGATTATGCAAAAGTTGTATTTAGGGATAGATTTGATATACTTCCAGGGTTAAAAACTACAGATATAGAAGAATATAATTTTATGACACAATTCTATTCTCAAATTGCAAAAATAGCTAATAAATCGTATAATATGGTATTTATCGATATTAATAAAAGAATGAATCCAGAACATCAAAAACAATTATTAGATATATCAGATATTATTATAGTCGTATTTAAGCAAGGAGCGGATGCAATTGACTATATAAATGGATTACGTGAAAGAGATGAAAGATTTAAAAATAAAAATATTATATTATTAATCGGAAAGTATGATAAATATTCTAAATATAACATAAAAAATTTAACAAGAGAATTAAAAGAAAAACAAGGAATATGTGCAATATCATACAATACACTATTTTTCGAAGCAACAACAGAAGGAAAAGTACCTGACTTTTTTATTAAATATAGAAGTGTAAAAGATAAAACAGATAGGAACTTACTTCTTATGGAAGAAACAGAGAAAACATGTAATAATATAATATCTAAATTAAAAGAATTGCAAGTAAGATTATAAAATCCTAAAGAAAGGAGAAAGAATACAAATGAATGTTACTAATTTAATATTCATAGTTCTAATTTTAGGAATAGCTTTTTATTTAATACGTAGATTTGTACATAAAAGACAATCCGAAGAATCAGATGAACAATTAAAAGTTGATGACAGTACATATACACTTGATACAATGAAAGAATTCGTAAAAAGAAGACTTGATGAAATTACCAAGATAAATTTATATGATATTGGACTTTCAGAAGAAGAATTAAAAAGAAGAAAAAATAAAAAATATGAATTAAAGAAAGCATTAAAAGGTTGTACTTATGGAGATGTAAATGATAAAAAATACATAAAGGAATTAATTTATGATTTACTTGTAAACGAGTACGGTGTAGATGAAATAAATGTTTCAAAGGCAATACCATTTGATGTTCCATCACTTTTAACATCGCAAGATAAATTTGATATTATACTATATATGTATAAAGCGGAATTTGGATATGAAGCATTAAGTGAAATTATAAAAAAATATAATTTGGACGATTTAAAATATATATCAGGAGATTCAAAACCATCTTACGTAATTACTTCAGAGGAAATAGACAGTATTTATGAAAAAGAAAATTTTGTATTAACATTTGAAGATAAATTAAACGTAGTAGTACAAAGAATTTACCAACATTACAAAGGATATAGCTCAATAGACGAAATAAGAGATATGAATATAGATGGTATATCTGGAGGCGTATCAGGACTTCCTGAAACATTCTTAAGTCAAGTTGCGCAAACAGATGGTGACTATTTAACACAAATAACAGATCATAAAGTACCACGTGCTTGTGATAGTATTTGGATAATGTTCCATGGTAAATCAATACGTTTAGCATTCCTTTCATTTGGAAACGAAGCAGAACTAAAAAGAGTATGCCAAAATATATATAAATTCAACAATCCAGGTCAATTATCTGATACAAATGGTTATAAAATAAACGAAATGAAGGATGGTTCCCGTGTCGTTGTTGTTAGACCAAGTATGTCTGAAACATGGGCATTCTTCGTAAGAAAATTTGACGTTAAGCGTGCAACACTAGAACAAATAGTTCTATTCCCAGGAAAAGAAGAAACAATAGATTTATTAAAATTCTTAGTAAAAGGTGCAAGAATTATTTCTCTAACAGGAGAACAAGGTTGCCGGAAAAACAACAATGCTTATGGCTATGATAGAAAATATATACGAAACAATGAACCTTCGTATTACAGAAACTGCATTTGAGTTACACTTAAGAAAAATATATCCAACAAGAAATATACTATCAATGCGTGAAACGGAAACAATATCTGGACAGCAATGTTTGGACGTTCAGAAAAAAACTGACGGTTCCGTAAACATCATAGGTGAGGTTGCAACTGACCCCGTAGCTTCTTGGATGATACAATCAGCACAGGTTGCGTCTAAATTTACATTATTTACTCACCACGCTAAAACGTTCCCTGACTTAGTAACTGCACTACGTAACTCAATGTTAAGAGCAGGTGTATTCAAAGATGAACGTACAGCTGAAGAACAAGTTGTTTCTGTATTAAACTTTGATATTCACTTAGTAAAAGACTTTAGAGGAAGAAGATATATAGAAAGAATTACAGAATGTATACCAGTACAAGAAAAAAATGAATATACCAATGATTACAGGAACGAAAAAACATTAGAAGGTAAAGTTGAAAAATTTATGGACAATGCTACTGTATACTTTACAAAAAGTACAAATAGAGAATTATATAAATATAGAAATGTATTAGAATATCATGACGGAACGTATGTTCTTACGAATCCAATAACAGAAAAGAATATAAAAGAAATGCTTAATAATATGGATGACAAAGATGCAGAGGATTTCAAAAAGTTTGTTAAGAAAAATTGGAATATTGATGCATATAGAGACTCGGACTTAATAAAAGATTGAAATTAGGATAAAGGAGGTGCACATTATATAGTATGAGCAATCAAATAATAATGTACATGCTAATTGCGGTAGGTGCAATATTTGTGGGAATTGTAATAGCATATTTTCTATTAAGAAAAAAAATGCAATCATCTGAAGCTGCTGAAATAAGACGATTGAGACAGGGAACTAAACAAAGTAGTTTTTCAATGGAAATATTCTATCAAAAATGCTATAACTTCTATATAAAGACACCTTTTATAAAAAGATATTTGTTTAAAATTAGAAGAAGACTAGAAATAATAAACATAGATGACGAATATTTAACAAGAAGACAAGCATCTAAAATTTTAACAAAAGCATTAATAGTTATTATACCAGTTACTATTGTTATTATTGCATTAACTCATAACAATGCACTTCTACTTTATATATTACTAATATTTGAGATTTTTATGATAGATACAATTGTAGATGGAATGGTTGATAAAATGGATAACCAATTATTAATACAACAAATAGATTTTTTTGCAGAAATAAGACATGCTTACCACGAGTTTAATATGGTTGAGGAGGCAATTTATCAAGTAGCACAGGGTGATACTGCACCTGAAATGTCTAGACAGGCAGAAAAAATATATGAAATATTAATATCTGATGATCCAGAGGGTGAACTTGAAAAATATTATGATATAGCTCCAAATAGTTATCTAAAAGAATTTGCAGGAGTTTCATATTTAACAAAAGAATTTGGTGACAGAACAATAGATAAAACTTCATTGTACTTAAAAAATTTAAATAACATAAGTCAAGAAATGCAACTTGAAATATTAAAAAGAGACAAATTAGACTACACTTTCCAAAGTTTATCTGTAATAGCAATAGTTCCAATTTTAGCACTAGAACCAATAAAAAATTGGGCAGTAAGTCAATTCTCTTTTACAGAAAGCTTTTATGAAGGAAAAAATGGATTAATAGTTCAGCTTTTAGTTGTACTTTTAACTTTTGTTTGTTACATATTAACAAAAAAATTAAAGGACAATGGATCTACAACAATAAACTTAACTCCATCTAATCCATGGATGGAAAAAGTATATAAAATTCCAGGAATAAAAAATATAGTAGATGCTTTTATTCCAAAAGATGGAACAAAAGAAAGAAGAAAATTAAAAAATCTAATAAAAGATGCAGCATCAAAAGATAAAATGCATTGGTTATATGTAAAAAGATTAACATTAACTATTTTTGTATTTTTTGCTTCGCTTATAATATTTAGCTACTTACATAAAATACAGATAAAGTATATTTATACAGAACCAACTTCTACTTATGATATAGTTGGAGATATGTCTGAAAAATATAGAATTACAGCTGAGGCACTTACTTTAAGTGATAATAAGTTCCTAGATATGTTCAAAGGGAAAATGAATACAACTCAAGAAGACATAGAAAAAGCAATGAAGAGATCATCTGATTATAAAAATGCAACTGATGATGAAATAGAAACAGCAGCAAGTAGAGTTCTAGATAAATTAAGACAAGTAAACAGTGAGTACTTAGGATGGTTTGAAGTATTACTTGCGATGGTATTTGCACTTGCCGGATATAATGCACCAGTTTGGCTATTACAATTCCAAGCAAAGATGAGAAAAATTGAAATGGAAGACGAAGTAATGCAATTCCAAACAATCATTTTAATGCTTATGAGAATTGAAAGAGTAAATGTAGAAATGATATTAGAATGGCTAGAAAGATACTCTAATATATTTAAAGAGCCAATAGCTAAATGTGTAAACAACTATGAAGCAGGTCCATGGGAAGCTCTAGAACAGATGAAAGAAGATGTCAATTATAAAGAATTTATAAGAATTGTAGAAAGCTTGCAAGCAGCAGTTGAAAAAATACCAATTGCAGAAGCGTTTGATGAACTAGATTCAGAAAGAGATTATTACCAAGCAAGAAGAAAGGAATCAAATGAAAGATTAATTGCAAAAAAAGGAATGATTGGAAAAGTAATAGGATTTGCTCCAATGGTTGTGTTATTTGTTGGTTACTTAATAGTACCATTAGTCGTAATAGGATTATCAAGCATGACGGAATCATTTAATTCTATGGCTTCAATGAATTAGAAAGGAAAAATTAAATATGGAGAATGCTAGCAAAGCGCTAGAAATGGCTGGTGGAGTATTAATAGCATTAATGGTTTTAGGTTTACTTGTATTGGGTTATAATAGAATCTCAGATTTAAAACAAATAGAACAAGATGCAGATACTGTAGCTAAGGAATATTTTATTTCGTTTGAAGAATACAACAAAAATGGCTTATATGGAAGTGAATTATTTTCTTTAGTAAATAAGATAAAAGATTATAATACCAAATATCCAGAAAGTGAAGGATATACTCAAGTATCTTTAGATGTAACCATAAACAAAGACCATAAGATTGGAAATTTAGGAATTAGCAAAGGAACATATGGAGAAAATGAACTATATGAAAGATATACAAGTTTAGCAACAGCTATTTATAATGCTGGACAGGAAGAAATAACAGCAAAAAGACAAGGAGAAACAAAAAATACAACAGGAACAATTGCAGGATATTGGACAAATGTTTCAGATAAAGAACTTAGAGAAATATTAAGTACAAGTAATTATGAGAAGATAACTAAATATAGAGATTTAGTTAATTTACAAACTGAAATTGTAAGACTAACTTTTGATGTTAAACAATTTGAATATGATAATATGGGAAGAATTACAAATATGACTTTTGTTGAAAACTAAATAGAAGGAGGTATACTTCAATATGGATAATGCATCAAGAGCTTTGCTAATGGTTGCAGGAGTAATTGTAGGAGTTTTAATATTGGGAATTGGAGTATACCTATATAAAATATTTGGAAACTATGGAAATGATATTACACAGAAAATAGAACAAATTCAAATAGATACATTTAATACCCAATTTACTAAATATGAAAGTTCTTTTACAAAAGGACAAGGCTGGTATAATCTTTGCACAATACATGACGTAGCAACAATAGCAAATCTTGCAAATAAAAACAATACAGAACTTGGTTTTTATACAGACGAATATAACCAGATAGAAGCTCAAAAAGCACTAAGATATATAACTGTTACAATGAAAGTAGGAAGTAAAATTACAAATAACTTAGAAACATCAGGAACAGATAAGCTAAATGATTTATTACAAGAATATTCAACTGAATATGATGATGAAGGTAAAGTAATAATTCCACAATTTAGTTGTGACGTACATATAAATGATGAATCAAAACTAGTTGATAGTGTAACATTTTCTTTAGTAAAATAGAAAAAAATGTAAAAATAGAAAAAATTTTCTGTTGCACTAAATTAAAGTTAATGGTATAATAAAAAAGGAAAGATAAAATATGAAAAAAATAATAATAGTTATTTTATCAATAGTTATTGCTATTTTGTCGATTATTGTTTATAATATTTATGAATACAATAATAAAAAAATAGAATCTCAGAAAAATAACTCTAATTTTGAAAGTGCCTATGGAAAAGAAATTTTAGGAACTGATGTAATCTCTTTAATAAATAAAGCAATAGACAATAATGAAAAAAACAAAGTAGAGAAAGATGCTAAAGGTACATATATAGAAAATAATATAAATTCAATAAAAATAGATGTAAAATTTAAAGAAATGGATAATGTTATTTCAATGGAAGCAATTAACAGTCAAGGTGCAGTAAATTTCGCAATAAATTTTGGTGCAGCAACTTTTAAATGTACAAAATTAGAATACCATGAAAAAACAAAAAACATTAAATATATGTATTTTGAACAAATTTAAATAGTTATTATTGTTAGTATAGAAATAATAATTTCTGTACGAAAGAAAAAATATATAAAATTATGCTAAGGAGGAAAAATTTATGGAAAATGCGAGCAAAGCATTAATTATAGCAGGAGCTATACTTTTATCAATATTAATTATAGGATTAGGTATGATGATATTTAATCAGGCAAGGGATGCAATGGATACATCAGCAATAGACCAATTACAAGTACAACAATATAATGCTGATTTTGTAGATTATGCAGGAACCGCTGTTAAAGGATCAACTGTAAGAACATTATGGGACAAAGTACAATCTCATAATAGAACATATGCAGATGACGAATCATTACAAATAACAATAAAAGGTGCAAATGCAAAAACTGATATAAAAGCAGGTTCAAGTTATACTGTAACAATGAGCGGATACACAACAGCTGGCTACATAAGTGAGATAACAATTACTGAAAATACAAAATAA
>CALXEU010000042.1 GCA_944387395.1 uncultured Clostridia bacterium
CTTACATTGTCTAATATATTATGTTAAAACCTTATAACAAATTATTAAGTAGATTTTTTATAATTTATTTTTTATTTGCTTGGCTTTCCTAATAATTTAAACATGTTTGCCTTATACTTTTCAACTCCTGGTTGATTAAAAGGATTTACTCCTAATATTTTTCCACTCATTGCACATGCAAGCTCAAAGAAATATATTAATGCACCTAGATTTTCTTCGTCTAATTCTTCCATTTCTATAACAATGTTTGGTACATTTCCATCTACATGTGCCTCTATTGTTCCTTCCATGGCCTTTTTATTAATATAATCTAATGATTTTCCCTCTAAATAATTTAAACCATCTAAATCATCTTCATCTAATTTCATAACCAAATCTTTTTCTGAATTTTGAATTTTAATTACTGTTTCAAAGAGATTACGTTTTCCTTCTTGAATATATTGTCCTAATGAATGTAAATCAGTAGTGTATTCTGCTCCTGTTGGGAATATTCCTTTTCCATCTTTACCTTCACTTTCGCCATATAATTGTTTCCACCATTCAGTCATATAGTGCATTTTAGGCTCATAATTTACTAATATTTCTATTTCTTTATCATTTTTATAAAGAATATTTCTTGCTACTGCATATTGGTAACACTCATTATATTTTAATTCTGAATCACAATATCTATCCTGTGCAAATCTAGCTCCCTTCATCAATTTATCTATATCCACTCCACTACATGCAATAGGAAGTAGTCCTACTGGAGTTAAGACAGAATATCTTCCACCAATGTTATTAGGAATTACAAAAGTTTGATACTTTTCTTTTGTTGCAAGTTTTTTTAATGCTCCATTTTTCTTATCAGTAGTAACATAAATTCTACTTCTGGCTTCCTCTAAATCATATTTTGATTCTAATAATTCTCTAAAAATTCTAAAAGCTATTGCAGGCTCAGTTGTTGTTCCTGATTTTGAAATTACGTTTATTGAAAAATCTTTATTTGTAATAAATTCTATTACATCATTTATATAATTAGGACTAATATTATTTCCAACATAAATTATTTGAGGGGTCTTTCTTTCTTCTTTTGATTGCATATTATAAAAAGAATTTGTTAAACTCTCTATTACAGCTCTTGCGCCAAGATATGATCCTCCTATGCCTATTACTAGTAATACATCTGAATCACCTTGAATTTTTTTTGCTGCTTCTTTTATTTTTGAAAATTCTCTTTTGTTGTAATTTTTAGGCAAATCCATCCAACCTAAAAATTCATCTTCATTTGTTTTATTTTTATGTAATTCTTCATGTATTTCCTTTACTTTTTTATCGTACTTTTTTAATATTTTTTCATCAATTCCACTATGTTCTAAATTTAACTTTAAATATGACATATAATTTTTCACTCCTCCATTTATAATATTTGACAATATCATATATTAAAAAAAAATTATCTTCAATAGTTTAAGTATATTTTTTAAGACTTTATGCATATGTTTTTTTTGAATAATCTATATAAGTAATGAATATATTTTATTATATGTTGTACAAAGGAGAAGTGTATGATTGTTTTTAATATTAGGAAAATTTCTATAAAATTACTTTTCATTATAATAATATCTGTAATTATATTTTATAGTTTTTATATTTTTAATTCCGAAAAAAGAATGAAAAATATAGGAATAATTGGAACATTAAATTTAGGTGGAACATCCCACTTTTTTAAATATACAATAGATCAGACAATTCCCGGAATAAGTTTAATTAATGATACAGTTGAAACTACATCTAACAATTTTGATATTTTAGAGCTTATACTTGCTTATGAGCTTCCTATATTTGAATCTACAACATATATAGAAGAATTCCCAGAAGAAAGACAAGAAACTCTTGCAGCAAATGACTCTGCGTTAAATACTGATGAAAGTGTTGAACATGCTCAGACTGATCTTACTACAGAAGTTATTGAGAGTATTGTTCCTAATTCCTTTACTGATGACTTTGAAGGCACACAAATAAAAAATGGAACTAATTTGGAACTTACCGATGACATTTATGATACAAGTACTTTAGATATAAATAAATCTGATGTTATAATTTTTCATACTCATACATGTGAAAGTTACACTCCTACAGAAAATTATCCATATGAAGAAAGTGGAACTTTTAGGACATTAGATTTGAATTGCACCGTAGTAGGAGTAGGAAATTACTTAAATACCCAACTTACAAGCTATGGTTTTAATGTATTTCATGATACCACTTATCATGATTATCCTGCATACTCTGGCTCTTACGGCAGATCTCAAGCCACCGTTGAAAATCTACTTGTTTCTCATCCTGGAACAGATATAATTATAGATTTACATAGAGATGCAATTGCAGATACAACATATGCCCCTTCGGTAAAAATAGGAGATGAAATTGTTTCTCAACTTATGTTTGTTATTGGAACAAATGCGGGCGGATTAGAACATCCAAATTGGAAACAAAATCTAAAGTTTGCTGTAGCTGTACAAAAGAAGGCTAATGAATTATATCCTGGATTATTTAGACCTATTCTTATAAGCGAAAGTAGATACAATCAACAACTGGGTAAAGCAGCATGTATTATCGAGGTAGGAGCAACTGGAAATACTTTGGAACAGTCTATGGCTAGCATGAAATATTTAGCACTTGTTTTAAACGAAGTTCTTCATAATTAACATTAGAAAAAGTTACTTAATCCAAAATGAATAAGTAACTTTCTTTATTTTTAGTTTAAAAATTTTGTTTAACTTTTATTTTAGTAGTCCCTTTATACTTTCTGCTTCAAGTTTTGTTTCTACTTCTTCTCCCGTTTCCATATTTTTTATTTTTACATTATTTTGTTCTATTTCATTATCACCAATTACAATTATATATGGAACTCCAAGCCTATCTGCATATTTCATTTTTGCTTTTATCTTCTTATTTTCTAAATACACTTCTGTGTTTACATTTAAGTTGCGTAAATCTGTTGCAAGTTTAAGTGGTACTTCCATATTTTCTGTCATAGGAATTATCAAAATATCTGAAATAGATTTTTTATTTACATTGATTAAATTTAGTTCTAACATCTTGCTAAATAATCTTGTTAATCCAATAGAAATTCCAACTCCTGGAAGTTTTTTGTCTGTATAATTTTCTGCCAAGTTTTCATATCTTCCACCAGAGCAAATGCTTCCTAACTCTCTGTATTCATTTAGAAAAGTTTCATAAACTGTTCCAGTATAATAGTCTAATCCTCTTGCAATTGTTAAATCAACAGTAAAATTATTTTCTGGTAATCCAAATAATCTTATGTATTTTACAACTTGTTTAAGTTCTTCTACACCTTTTTTAAACATTTCGTTATCAATTTGCATCTCTTCTAATTTTTGTATTTTTTCATCAGTAGACCCAATAATTTTAATAAATTTTATTATTGTTTGGGCAGTTTCTGCACTTACGCCTAGTTTTAAAATTTCTTCCTTAACATTTTCTTCACCAATTTTATCTATTTTGTCTATTATTCTCATTATTTCAACTGAATTATCTTTTTGCCCAATTGCTTCATATAAACCATTTAAAATTTTTCTATTGTTAATCTTGATTGTAAAATTGTCAAAGCCCATTTTTTTAAATGTTGTATAAATTACTAGTGGAAGTTCGCTATCATTAATTAAACTTAGCTCTCCATCTCCTATTATGTCTATATCACATTGATAAAATTCTCTATAACGACCTTTTTGTGCTCTTTCTCCTCTATATACTTTTCCAATTTGATATCTTCTAAATGGGAAACTTAAGTTAGCATAATTTTTGGCAACATATTTTGCAAGTGGTACTGTTAAATCAAAACGTAAAGATAAATCTGTATCACCTTTGTTAAATCTATATATTTGTTTTTCAGTTTCTCCTCCTGCCTTTGCAAGTAGAACACTAGATAGCTCTATTATAGGTGTATCTATTGGTAAAAATCCAAAATTTTTGTATGTTTCTTCTATTGTTTGTTTTATTTTATCAAATAAAATTTGCTCATTTGGAAGTAATTCCATAAATCCTGGCAATGTTCTTGGCTCAGTTTTTTGCATAATTTTCCTCCTTTTAATATGTTAATCTATTCTTGGTTTAAGTTCTAAATAAATTGGTTTTTCTTCACTAATTAATGTAGATTTACCATGTCCTGGATATACTATTGTTTTATCTGGTAGTATTAATAGCTTTTTTGTTATTGAATCTATTATTGATATAAATGAACTTGTTGGTAAATCTGTTCTCCCCCAAGCTCCCCTAAATAAAGTATCTCCTGAAAATAATAGTCCCTCTTCTTTGCAATACAATGAACTAGAACCTTTTGTATGTCCTGGTGTGTGTATTACTTTAAATTCTAATTCTCCTAAATGTATTAAATCTTCATCATCTACTCTTGAGTCCGCTTCTAACTCTATATCTCCCATATCTATACATGTGCTTAGATTTATATCTTCATTATCTAATCCTGGGGCATCTTCTCTGTGAATTAGTATTTTCCCACCTTTTTTACTTTTTACTTCATTTAAGGCTCCTATATGATCTGCATGGCAATGTGTTAGGTATATATATTTTAATTTTGCCTCTAAAATGTCAAGCATTTCAATTATTTCTTTAGCATCTCCTCCTGGATCTATTACCATTGTTTCTTTAGTTTTCTCATCCTGTATTATATAACAATTTGTTGGTTCTATTAAACTTGTTGTGACTTTTAATCTCTTTAGTATCATTTTATATGCTCCCTTTACTCTATATCTATGATATTTAGTCATTTTATCATGAATATCCTTCATATTCAATGTTAAAATATAAGATTATTTAAGATTATATTCTCGTAATTTTCCTTCATATATTAATTTTATATTTTCTAAATTTGTAAAATCGTTTGGCTTAATTATATCTGGTAAATTTGTTGCAATATTTTGGCTTTCTAATATGTATTTAACAAATTCTGCACAGTAAAAATAATTTTCTCTTTTCAATTTTATATTTATTGATGTTAGAAACATTCCTAATATATTAAATTTATACTCTTTCTTTTCCCTATTAAATCTTTCTATCTCATTTTTTATATTTTTATATTGTTCGTCTGTAACTTCCATACTGTATACACCTACGTGTGTATTTTTGAATCTTTTGAATGTTCCTATATTTTTTCCTTCTATAACGAATCCACCCCAAAATGGATTATATGGATTTAATCTTCCAAATGAATACATACATTTTAGGTCTTTTTCTAATGCAATAGATGAATGTGTGTATTTTTTTCTGGTATATAACTTAATCATTCTAGATAAAATAGTTCCTGTGTGTGCTAGCACAATATATATTTCTTTCATTGTTTTTTCCCTTTTATTTTTTTCTAGTTTATTTTATTGTATTTATATTACAATGTCAATATTTGTTCTAATTTTTAAAAAAGTTATCATTTAGCTTAATTTTTCTTTAAGACTAAATGATAACTTTTTTTATACTCTGCTATAATCTTTTACAAAATTTTCAAGAATTTGTGCTGTTTTTTCTACTCCATAAGTATCTACATTTATTGCTATATCATAATTATCTAAATCTTTCCATTTTCTTTGAGTGTAGTAATTATAATGTTTTTCTCTGTTTTTATTTATTTTGTTTATTTCTTTTAATGCATCTTTTTCATCTAGTCCATAGTATTTTACAGCTCTTTTTACTTTGTTTTCATCATTACTATATAAAAATACATTAATAACATTTTTGTTATCTCTTAGAATATAATTTGAACATCTACCAACTATTACACATGAACCTTTACTTGCTATGTCTTTAATTGCTTTACTTTCTGCGATAAATAAATTATCATCGTTTGATAAGTTATTGTAGTATTGTGTATTAAAGCTTGATAGTAAATTTCCATGTATATTTTGTTCGTTTTCTTCAATATATTCAACAGATAATCCACTTTCATTAGAAACAACTTCTATAAGATTTTTGTCATATAGTTTTATTCCTAATTTGTCTGCAAGTATTTTTCCAACATATCTTCCTCCAGAACCATATTCTCTTGCTATTGTTATTATTACATTATTTCCGGAATTTAAAGTTTTTTTAGCATTTTCTACAGTATAACTGTTTTTGTTTGTTTTTCCTAACTTTTTCATTTCTGTTATTAGTAATACTACTGAAATTATAAATGCTAATCCATCTGCAACTGGTCCTGCATATATAACACCATCTACATTATAGAATTTTGCAAGCACTATTGCCGCTGGTGTAAAGAATAATATTTGTCTTGATAATGTCAAAAATGCAGATTTGCTTGGACTTCCAATTGATTGGAAGAATATACCTGATGCAATTTGTATTCCATTGAATATTGTAAGCATTAAGAATACTCTAAATGCAAAACATGCAAATTCATTATATAATGCATCTCCTGAGCCAAATATTCCTATTAATTGTTCTGGTATTAATTGGAATAGAGCAAATGCTATAAGTGAAACTATAAAACTTAATCCTAATACTATTTTTAATGTTTGCTTTACTCTGTCTAATTTTCCAGCTCCATAGTTGAATCCAATTATTGGTTGACTTCCTGCAGCTATTCCTATTATTATGCTATTTAGTATTTGATTTATTTTCATTACTATTCCAAGTACTGTAATTGGTATATCTGCACCGTATTTGCTTAAGTATCCATATTTACTAAATAGTGTATTTTGTACAGTTATTACTACAACTATTGCCATTTGTGTTATAAATGATGATACTCCAAGCATTGCTACTGCTTTTGCAGTTTTAAATTCAAATTTAAAACTATCTTTGTTAAGTTTTATAGTTTTGAATCTTTTAATGTAAAAAACATTCATTATAAATGTTACAAATTGACTAATTATTGTTGCAAGAGCAGCTCCTTTTACTCCCATGTTTAGTCCCCAATTGAATATGAATATTGGGTCTAGTACTATGTTTAAGGCAGCACCTGCAAGCATTGATGTCATTGCAAATTTAGGAGATCCATCAGCTCTTATTATTGAATTTAATGTTGTTCCTATCATAACAAATGGTAGTCCACATGCTATAACATAACCATATCCTAATGCGTATTCTCTTAATGCATCTGTACATCCAAATAGATTAAGTAGTTGTGGTAAGAATACTAATACTATAATACATAATAATATTCCTGTAACTACTGATGATATAATTCCATTTGCAACTCCTTTTTCTGCTTCCTTTTCTTTTTTCTCTCCTAGTTTTAAACTTAATAGTGCTGATGCACCATCTCCAAACATTAATGAGAAAGCAAGGCATATCATTGTAATTGGAAATACTATATTTGTTGCTCCATTTCCTAGATAGTTTACTCCCCATCCTATAAATATTTGGTCTACTATGTTGTATAATGCGTTTACAACTAGTGATATTATGCATGGTACTGCAAATTTCATTAATAGTTTTCCTATTTTTTCTGTTCCTAATTCTGATTGTTCCACTATTAAAATTTTTCCTCCTTTTATATTTTAGCGCAAAATAAAAACAACACTATTTATAATAAATAATGTGTTTTTTCCTTTGCTTTCGCACTATTAATATTTTACTACTTTTTTTTCGATTATGTCAAGCATTTTTTAGAACTTTTTCGTTTGTACCACTTGCAAAATTTTCTCCTTTTACACATAGTAACAACTAGTGCTATTAAAGTTATTCCGCTTGTTTCTTTTTTTGTTTTTCTGTTGTTTTCTTTTCATTTTATCTTCTTCCTTTCAATTTTTTATTTTTCTCATTTAAGGTTTGAGTTCTCTGTTTTTTAAACGCAAAAAAGACAGAAGTGTTACATCTCTATAACATTTCTATCTTCTTAATTTTATTTATTTCTTGAAAAGTAATTTTTGCGTATGATAAATAAGCCTTAACTTTGTTTGCTAAAGTTAAGCTCTCTCTCTCTAGAATAGCAAGGTTTTTAAGGCTTAGCATATTTTTACTTTTCTCCTTTGCGTTTTTTACTTATTATATTTTAGCATAACATATTTTTATTTGCAATGATTTTTTTATTATTATTTAGTCTAGATTTATATTTGTATTTGTAAATAACATGTTTAAAATTTATAATTTTTCGACATATATTTTGTCTACAACCGTTACTATTGTATACTTATTCAGTTTTTCTATGTCTTTTATATCTTCAAAGTTTGAATATTCTTCTATTTGCGCTTTTGCTTCTTTTTGTTTTTCTTCTAGTTTTTTCTCTTCACCTTTTTTTAGATACTTAAATTCTACCATTATTGCATTATAGCCTTTGTCTTTTTCTATTTGTACTAATAATATATCTGGATATTTTCTGTTTACTTCCATTTCTGATCTTACGGAGTATATTTTTAAATTCATTGCTATACAGTAAAATATTAATTTAACATATTTTTCATCAAAGTTTTGGAAATCTCTGTTCGATAGGTTATTTAAATACATTTGTAATACTTCTACAATTTTATCTATTTTTCCTTCTAATGCTATTTCTTCTAATATTTTATTATATATTTCCTCTGATACTTTTAGTTCTCCTTTTTTAGTTATTCTTTCAAGAAAATACGTGGAATATATTTCTCTCATTACATTATTTGGTATTTGTAATTCTGCTTTTCCAAGTCTTTCTTCTACTATCGTTAAGTATCCTAGGTAAAATAACATTGACGAAAAATCTTTTGTTGTAAATTCCATTGCTGGGTTAAATTTTTCTGTTATTTCTGAAAGTATTCCTTCTCCTGCTATTGTTTTCTTTATTATGTTTTCTCTTTCTTCATCTTGGCATAAATCTAACATTTTCTCTAGTTTGCTATAATCACTTGCTATGTTTACATCTACTAATCTCTCTGGTATTTCATTTTGTCTTATATAGTCGTCTAGAAAGTTTAAACACATATTCGAATTAAACAACTTTTTCTTTGCTTTTAATGAAAATTTATATCCATCATAATTTTCCTTCATTATTGGATATATAATATCTTGATTTTCTTCTGATATTTCTTGCATTTTCATGGTTGTTTTTAGTTCTTCTTCTGTGAATCCCATCATTTCATTAAATTCTATATCTCTTGTTATATCTTTGCTTATATTAAATCCTGATGTTAAACTATCTAATGTTATTGGGGCAACTCCTGTTATAAATATTCTATCTACTACGCTTTCTGTTCCTTGTTTTAATATTTCATACCATTTGCGAACTCTTCCATTTTTTGATACTAAGTTTTTAAATTTTTCTGTATTAAATCCTAATAATTCATTTGCAAAATGATCATATTCGTCTATTATTACATATATCTTTCCTTGAAGTTTTTGATATGTAAATGCCTCAAATAAGCTATTTAACATTCCTTCTGTTGTTTGCTCTTCGTTTATGTAAAAATCTAGACTATATTTTGTCACAAAACTTTTTATAGATATTATTACTTTTTCTCTAAAACCCTTCATAGTTGTTTCTTCACTTTCCGTGTTTATTCCGGAAAAGTTAAATTTTAATATATGATAGCTATTTTTTAGATTTGTTGGATTCTTTCCTATATATGTTTCTCCATATAATTTTTCAAATTTATCTGCCTTTTGTAAGTCGTAGTAATTTTCTAGCATACTTGTAAATAGTGTTTTTCCAAATTTTCTTGGTCTTAAAAACATTATGTATGGATCTGCTAAATTTTCTAGCTTTTCTATATACATTGTCTTATCTACATAATAATAGTCCTGTTCTATTAATCTTTGATAATCACTTATTCCTTTAGGTAATTTTTTCATAATCTCACCCTCACTCTCTATTCATATTGTACTTTAAAAGCATAAAAATAGCAAGTTTAATCTTGCTATTTTCAAAATTCATACTATATTGTTAACAATCTCATCACTCTATAAAGACTTTTTTATCTTTATAGGTTTAATATTTTTTACAAAAAATGTTTTTAGGAGCAGGGTATTTTCAAAGTGCTACAGAACAACCACAACCGGACGGAACCCGTAGAGGTTGTTGGTATAACCGTAGAAACCAGTAGAGGCAAAGACACCAGCTCCGGAAGCATCCCACCAAGCGCCACCGCGAAGCAAGAAAGGTCGCGAGATATTCCCTATTAAAGCGAAATCGTCGTTATAGTATGTTCTTCCATATTGGGCAGATGAGTAACTTAAATCCATTCCCCATTCATATGTTCCATCTGTTCTCTTTCCATAATATGAGTATGTATTTATTACCTCATACATTGCATCACCTTTTATATCTTTCATTAAATTATATCTGTCTTCTGTTATATTTTTTCTTATATTATTGTATGTATTATCTTTATTCCATAATCCTGCATTCATTTGGTTTATTTCTTCCTGGCTTACTTCGTATTTATCCCAATATTTTGTGTATTCTTCTTTTAGTTTATTGTTCTCAAAATATGTACTTGTTCCTTGTCCTGATAAGTTTCCATTTTCATTATCCCAATATGCTGCTACATATTCCCATGCTCCACCATTCATGTCATATATTCCTGTTATATTTCCTGTTGTGCTTTGGCTTACATTTGTTT
>CALXEU010000043.1 GCA_944387395.1 uncultured Clostridia bacterium
AATTCTAGAAATTCATACTCTTTAATAGTTTCTATATTTTCCATTTTACCTCTTGGTAGGAGTATATCAAAAAAGAGTTGCGTTAGCAACTCTCATAAAGAAAAATCTTGATTTTTCTTATTTTTTACTAGATTTGATTTCCTGGTATAAAAAAATCAACAACTCCATAAATTAATGCTCCAATTATTGCAGCAATCCAAGAAATTGAATATCCTGCTACAAAATATTGTGTTAAATATAATACTGCAACTGCAAGAGCAAAACCTACAAAACCTTTTCCAAAAGCACTAGCATGTAGTCCAGTAAAAGTTGTAATTAAGTAATCCATAATTGTTAAAACTACTGCAGCAAGTGCAAGAGCCCATATACTTCCTATTGAAAAACCAGGGGTAAAAAATGCAGTAATAGCTAAAATTACAGCAGATGTAATAAATCTTAAAACTATTTGTCCAAATGTATTAGGTTTTGATGAAGCTTGTATATTTGTATTTTCGTTATTATTATTTTCCATAGCAACCTCCAATCTAAATAAATATAAACTTAAATTTATATAGAATTATCATATAAAAATTTAAGTAAACTTCTTATACTTTAAGAATAACAAACGTTAATCCAAAGATTTACTAAGAATTTTGTTTTTAATAGTATTAACAGTTAATTTTTTTTTATACAGTATAATTTTCACAATAAAAACAAACAATAATCAAAATTACATAAAAAATTAAATGAGAAGGGATTTTTATGATAGCGACATTTATTAGATCAGTTGTACTATATATAATTGTTTTAATTGTAATGAGAGTTATGGGTAAAAGGGAAATTGGACAAATGCAACCATTTGAACTAGCAATTGCAATAATGATAGCAGACCTTGCATCTATTCCTATGACAGACATTGGAATTCCAATAGCATATGGAATTATACCAATATTAGGACTATTAATAATGCATTTACTTATCTCAGTGATTAATTTAAAAAGCAGAAAAATGAGAGAGCTAATATGTGGAGAACCTACTATACTAATATATCAAGGAAAAATAGATGAGCAGAAACTAAAAAAAGAAAGATTTACTATAAATGAATTACAAGAAAAATTAAGAAGTAGTAATGTTATGGATTTAGGTGATGTAGAATATGCAATTTTAGAAACCAGTGGAGATATAACTGTAATTCAAAAACCAAATAAAAGAAATGTAACACCAGAAGATTTAGGAATAATGCCAGAGTATGAAGGAATATCTTATAATTTGGTAATAGATGGAAAAATAATTGAAGAAAATTTAAAAGCAATAGGAAAAAATAAAGAATGGCTTAAGACACAGGTAAACAAATTTCAAATTCAGCCAGAAGAAGCACTTATTGTAACAATAAATGGAAAAGGAAATATATTCTGCCAAAAAAAAGAGTTTGGAATTGAAAAAAAGATAAAAAATCAAGAAAATACGAGTTTATAAATTAAATGTAAATTATAAAGGAAGGTCAATTATTAAAAATGCAAAAAGAGATTATAATTATAATAATTGTGTTAATCTTAATTTTTTCAATAGATGCGATTTGTCAAAACTACACAATTAATAATGTAAGTGTAATAAATAAACAATTGGAAGAAATAAAAGAGTTTTCTAATGAATTAGAAAAAGAAGAATTAAATGAAAATTCAAAAGAAGAAAAAACAAAAGAATTAACAGATAAAATAGCAAAACTTAAAAGTGACTGGAAACAGATGAATACTAAAATGTCTCTATATGTAGAACATGATGAATTGGAAAAAGTAAATACTTCTTTGGTAAAAGTAAATAGCTATCTATTACTAGAGGAATATACAGAAGGAATAACTGAACTTGAGAATTGTATGTATATTTTAGAACACATAAAAGACAAAGGAACAATGAGGATTATAAATTTATTTTAAGGGAGGAAAACCTCCCTTTTTATTTTGATGAAATTATATGTATATTATTATGCCTTAAAGAAATTCTATAGTGTAATTTTTCCATTATGTAGGATTTAAATGAATTAAGTGCACTTAATTTATCGGTTAAAGTAATAATAAAACTTTCGTAATACTTTGGAAAATGAAAGAATGTTACAGGCCACATATGTTTTAAAATGATGTCTTTTTCTTTATCATTTAAAGTACATATTTTAGATGCATTTTCTAGAGCGATTCTAGAGTGAATAAAGGCATGATTTTTAGGAAGATTTAACCTTTTTTTAGAATTATGCCAATCATATAAAAATAAATCATGCAATATTCCAGCTCGTGCAATAGATACATAATCTAAATTTAATTTTTTACAAATTAAATATGACCAATAAGCAACTTCAACACAATGCTCAAAGCAAGAAGAATCAAAGTGATGTTTATAATTTTTCATTTGTAGAACTTCAGATTTTTGTAATAAATCCTTTACTATTAAATAAAATTCCTTTTTATATTCATATTTCTTTATTATTTTATTTGAATTAACAATGTTAATATTATTTTTAATCTTGGTAAACTGCATAAAAAGCACCTCCAAATTTAAATTAATTATAGCATAACATGTATAAAAAATAAATAATAAATAGATACAAAAATGGAATTTCATGGGAATATTGAAAAGGTCTACAGAAAGTGGTATAATAAAAACTATAAAAGTTAAATATAAAAGGAGTGAAAAATCCAATGAACCGGAATAAATGTATTACATTAACGATTCTTTTCATTGCACTATGCATTACATTGGCAATGTGTGAACCAAACAAAGAAAGGAGAAATTGTATTGATGAAATGAATAATGCAACATATGAAGATTATGTTGCGTTATGGGGTGAAGATGCTGATTCTATGATAGAATTAAGCAATGAACCGCCAAAGAAAACAATTGAAATCGAAGATAGTTGTTCATAAGGAGGATATTCACTCGGCGAAGCCACATTGTAATAAAATGGCTTCGCTTTAATGTTTAAATAATTAATAAAATAGCTAAAATAAAAAATATATATAAGAAAAAATAGTATATAAATTAATTATTTACAAATAATTGATTTTATGAAAATTAAAAAATTATTTAACAATTGGCAATTTTGTGTTATACTATAAATAGAATTAAAAGAGAGGTGTTAAAAATGCAACAAGTAACAAGTTTACAAGAAATAGAAACATTTATTAATCAAAACGGAGAAATGATTATTGGAAAAAATAGTAAAAACAATGTAATAATAATGAGTATGGAAGAATACAGAAATAATATTTTCGATAATGAAACGGTAAATAAACTTTTAAAATCAGAAGAAGATATTGAAAAAGGTAGAACAAGAAAAGCAACAGAAGTTATAAAGGAGCTAAGAGCAAAGTATGGGTTCTAAAAATAAGCCATTTGAAGTAAAATTTACTGAGGAATGTATTAAGGAGATGAATGAAATTTATGAGTATATTTCTAATAATTTAAAACAGGATAATGCTGCAAAACGACTTATGTCAGAAGTAACAGACAAAGTTTTAGATTTAGCAAATGAACCAGAATTATATATGAAAATTGGAAGGGTTGATAGATTAAAAAGAGAATATCATAGAATGGTAGTAAAAAATTATGTTGTACTATATACAATAGATTTTGAAAATAAAACAGTATTTGTTTCTCGTATGATATATGGAAGAAGAAATTACTTAAATTAATATTAATATAACATTCGTGGGAGTGAGCTCGTAAATAAGAACAAGAGAGAAGGTAAAAATTAGAGTAAAAAATTAAAAAACGCTTGCATTTTTTTGGAAAACAGGGTATAATAATAAAAGACAATATCGAAGAAGCAGAAGAGTGGAAAAAAATTCCACTCTTCTACAATATTATAAGGAGGAAAAAATTGGCCAAAATAGAAGAAAAAGTAGAAGAGTTAGTAACCAAACCAATAAATGACTTAGGTTACAGTGTATACGATGTAATGTATGTAAAAGAAGGGCAAGACAATTACCTAAAAATATTTATAGATAACGATAAAGGAATTAGTTTAGACGATTGTGAATTAGTAAACAACGCAATAACAGATTTACTAGACGAAGCAAATTATATAAAAGACCAATACTTTTTAGAAATATCTTCACCAGGATTGGAGAGGCACATTAGAAAAGACAAACATTTACAAGAAAGTATAGGAAAAGAAATTCATATAAAATTATTTAAATCTATCGAAAAGAAAAAAGAGATAGACGCAATATTAAAAAAATTTGATAATGAAAGTATAACAGTAGAACTAGAAAATTCAGAAGAATTAGTTATAGAAAGAAAAAATATTAGTTCTATTAAAAGAACATTTAAATGGAATTAAAAAATTAAATAAATAGGAGGATTAATCAAAAATGAAAAAGAATGTAAAAAAAGTAGTAAACCCAGGAATAGATTCCACAGAATTAATTATGGCATTAGATGAACTAGAAAAAGAAAAAGGAATAAAAAAAGATTATGTATTAGAATCAATTGAGGCAGCTTTAGTTACTGCATACAAGAAAAACTTTGATGTAAATACAGATAATGTAAAAATAACAATGAATCCTACAACAGGAGAAACTCATGTATATGAAGAACTAACTGTTTCAGAAGAAGTAGAAAATCCAACACAAATATCATTAGAAGATGCACACAAAATAGATATAAAATACAGTGTTGGAGACATTGTTAGAAAAGAACTTATGCCAAAGAATTTTGGTAGAATTGCAGCACAAACAGCAAAGCAAGTTATAATTCAACGTATAAGAGAAGCCTCAAGAGATGTAATATTTAATGAATTCACAGAAAGAAAAGGAGAAATAGTTTCTGGATTAATTCAAAAGGTAGATAAAAACATAGTAGTAATAGATTTAGGTAAAGTAGAAGGTGTTATGCCTGTAAAAGAGCAAATACCAACCGAAGTTTACAAACAAAATCAAAAAATAAGAGCATGTATAGCAGATGTAGAAAAAGGACCAAAAGGTTCAATGCAAATAACAGTATCAAGAGCAAGTGGAGAATTTTTAAGAAAACTATTTGAACTAGAAATTCCAGAAATATATGAAGGACTTATAGAAATAAAGAGTGTTTCTAGAGATCCAGGAAAAAGATGCAAAGTTGCAGTATATTCACAAAACGAAAACATTGATCCTGTAGGTTCATGTGTAGGACAAAAAGGAATACGTATTCAAAATATAATAAATGAACTAAATGGAGAAAAAATAGACGTAATAGAATGGCATGAGGATCCATCAACATATATTGCAGAAGCTTTACTTCCTGCAAAAGTTATGGCGGTAGATATAAAAGAAGAAGAACACTTCGCCCAAGTTATAGTACCAGATGATCAACTTTCACTTGCAATAGGAAAAGCTGGACAAAACGCAAGACTTGCTGCAAAACTTACAGAATGGAAAATAGATATTAAGAGTGAAAGCCAATTTAGAAAAATGTTAACAGAGATGCAAAAAGAAGAACAAGGAAATGTAGAAGAACCAAAAGTATCAGAAGAAAATGAACAAAAAACAGAAAAGGAAGTGGAGTAAAACTTGAAGAAAATACCAACTAGAACATGTCTAGGATGTATGAATATTAGTCCCAAAAAAGAATTAATCAGAATAGTAAAGCAAAATGATGGCACAATATTTGTAGATAAAACAGGCAAGGCATCTGGAAGAGGTGCATATATTTGTAATAATATAGAATGTTTAGAAAAGGCTATAAAATCTAAGAGATTAGAAAAAAAGTTTGAAACAAGTATAGATAAAGAGATATACGAGAATTTAAGGGGTGTAATTATTGATAATCAAAGTAAATAAAAAATATAAACAAGAAAAGAAAATAGGAGGTGTATGTTATTTTGGGTAAAATAAAAATATATGAGATAGCAAAAGAATTAGATGTAGCAAGTAAAGAAATAGTTGAAAAGGCAAAAGAGCTAGGAATAAATGTATCAAGTCATTTAAGCAGTATAGAAGAAGCAGATGCAGAAAAAATAAGAAAATTATATTCAAATAAACCAGTAAATAAAGGCAATAAACAAGAAAGTAAAGAATCAAAAAAAGAAGAAAAAAGAGAAAACAAAAAAACTTCTAAAAAAGAAGAACCTGTAATAATACGTAGAGAAGTTATTTTAAACGATGAAACAGAAAATAAAAAAGAAGAAAGCAAGAAAAAAGAAGATGCTAAAGACATTGGTTTTGTAAAAAGAAAGAACAATAGTGATTATAATATTGTTTACAGAAATAAAGCAACAAAGCCACTTACAGTAAGTGAATTATTTGGGTTAAATAAAAAAGAAGAAAAAAAGGACGAAAAGGAAAAAAATATTCAAGAAGATAAAAAAGCAGAACAAACGGAGCCAAAGAAAGAACAAAAAATAGATGTAAAGCCAGAAACAAAAGAAAAAACAAATATAGTAGAAAAAACAGAGAAAAAAGAAGAAAAAATAGAAGTAAAAGTAGAAAATAAAATAAGTGAAGAAAAAGTACATGAGGTAAAAACAGAAAGTATGCTAGAAAAAAAGAATGCAGAAGGAAATAGAACAAATAAAACGCCTAATTTTGTAGATAGCAATAATACAAAGACAAGGCAACAAGCAAACAATGCTCAAAGAAATAATGGATACAATACCAATAATAATTACAATAATCGTCAAAATAATTATGCAAAAAATGGTCAATCACATGAAGGATTCAGACCAAATAACAATAGATTTAATAATAACCAAAACAATGGTTATAATAATAGAAATAACAATTTCAATAAAAATAATAGGAATAACAGAGAAGAAGGAAATTTCCGTAACAATGGTAACTTTAGACCAAATAATAATTTTGCAAGAAATAATAATAGACCAATGGACGAGAAAAGAATTGAAAAAAAGATTAATGATATATTAGAAACAGAAATTGTAGAGAAAGAAAATCAAAGAGATTATTCAACAAGAGCAAGTTTTAAGGCTAAAAACAATAACAAATATGAGGAAAAAACAAATAGACAAAACAAAATTAGAAGAAATAATGGTGATGGAGAATATGACGAAAGTAAGCTAAAAAACCTAAAACAAGTTGACAGACTTTCTAATATGTTTAATGATCAAGATGGAGGAATGCTAGATTATTACGATTTAGCTAAAGGTAAAAAAGGTAAACGTAAAAATCAAAAAAATCAAGAAGAAAGAAATAAACAAAAAATATTTAAACTTACTGAAATAACAATTCCAGAGAACATTTCTGTTAAAGATTTAGCAGCAGAATTAAAGAAAACAAGTAGCGAAGTTATAACAAAATTAATGTCTTTGGGAATAATGGCAAGCATAAATCAAGAATTAGATTTTGATACAGCTTTCCTAGTAGCCAGCGAATTTGGAGTTACAGCAAACAAAAAAGAAACAGTAAAAGAAGAAGATATATTATTTGACGAGTCTGAAGATAAGGAAGAAGATTTAGTTCAACGCCCACCAGTTGTTGTTGTTATGGGGCATGTTGATCATGGAAAAACATCACTTCTAGATGCAATAAGAAAGACAAATGTTATAGAAGGAGAAGCAGGAGGAATTACACAACACATAGGAGCTTATAAAGTTTCTATAAATGGAAGAGAAATAACATTCTTAGATACACCAGGACACGAAGCATTTACAAACATGCGTGCTAGAGGGGCACAAATAACAGATGTTGCAATTCTAGTTGTCGCAGCAGATGATGGAATAATGCCTCAAACTGTAGAAGCTATAAACCATGCAAAAGCAGCAAATATACCAATAATAGTTGCTATAAACAAAATAGATGTACCAGGAGCAAATCCAGAAAAAGTTAAACAAGAATTAATGAAATATGAGTTAGTTCCAGAAGAATGGGGAGGAAACACTGTATGTGTTGAGATCTCTGCAAAGAAAAATATAAACATAGATCAGCTTCTAGAAATGGTATTACTTGTATCAGATATGCAAGACTTAAAAGTAAATCCTAATAAACAAGCTAAAGGTGTTGTAATAGAGGCAAGACTAGACAAGTCAAGAGGACCAATTGCATCTGTATTAGTACAAAGAGGAAAACTGGATGCTGGAGATACAATTGTTGTTGGAACAACTATTGGTAGAATAAGAGCAATGAAAGATGATAAAGGAAAGAAAGTGAAATCTGCAGGGCCATCTACACCAGTTGAAATTATGGGATTAACTAAAGTTCCAGAAGCAGGAGATATATTCTACGAAGTTAAAGATGAAAAAATGGCAAAACATCTAATAGAAAGACGTGAAAGAACGGCTAGAGAAGAAGCTATGAATGCATACAACAAGGTAACATTAAATAACTTATTTGAACAAATGGCTAATGCAGATCTAAAAACATTAAATATTATAGTTAAGGCAGATGTTCAGGGTACAGCAGAGGCATTAAAGCAGTCACTAGAAAAGCTATCTGATGAAGAAGTACAAGTAAAAGTTATTCATGCAGTTGCAGGAGCAATTTCTGAATCTGATGTTAACCTTGCAAAAGCTGCAAAAGCAATAATTATAGGATTTAATGTAAGACCAAATAACATTGCTAAGGAAATTGCAGAAAAACAAGAAGTAGAAATAAAATTATATTCAGTAATATATCAAGCACTAGAAGATGTAGAAGCTGCAATGAACGGTATGCTAGATCCTGTATATGAAGAAAAAGTAATAGGAAATGTTGAAGTAAGACAAACATTTAAAATTTCAAATGTCGGAACTATTGCAGGTGGTTATGTAAAAGATGGAAAAGTTGAAAGAAATGCTGGAGTTAGAGTAATTAGAGAGAATGTTGTAATACATGAAGGTAAACTTGCATCTTTAAAGAGATTTAAAGACGACGCTAAAGAAGTTGCAAAAGGCTTTGAATGTGGACTTCAAATTGAAAACTATAATGATATTCAAGAAGGAGATATTATTGAAGTATTTGTAATGGAAGAAGTTAAGCGTACAAAAAAATCTAAATCAAATGAGAGTACAAATGCATAAATTGTATTTAAAAGAAAGGAAAAGCAAACGATGAGTAATAAAAACGAAGCAAGACTTGGAAGGGTTAATGAGGAATTAAAAAAGGCTCTAAGTCAAATTATAACTTATGAACTTAAAAATCCTGATGTAACAGGAATGATTAGTGTAACAAGAGTAAAAGTTACTCCGGATTTAAAATATGCTAAAGTATATGTAAGTATGTTAAATTCAAAAAGTGTAGACAAAACAATGAATGGATTAAAGGAATCAGCAGGATTTCTTAGATCTGCTTTGGCAAAATCGGTAAATTTAAGAATTACTCCTGAACTTGTATTTGAATATGACGATTCAATCCAAAATGGAGAAAGAATCGAAAATATTTTAAAGGAAATCAGTAAAAAAGATGAAGAACTAAAAAACAAAAACAAATAAAAGAAGTAGGAAAATCCTACTTCTTAGTAAAGGAGAGACAATGACTTTAGATAATATATTAGAAGAGATTAATAAGGCAAATTCTATTGTATTGTTAGCACACGAAAATCCAGATGGAGATGCAATAGGATCGTGCCTAGCAATGAAATTAGCATTAGAAGAATTAGGAAAAAAAGCAGATTTAATTATGCCAGAATACCCACAAGAATTTGAAATATTGCCAGGTGCAAATGAAATAATAAAAGAATCAAATATAAAAAATTATGATTTAGCAATTGCTCTTGATTGTGCATCAATCAAATTATTAGGAAATTGTGAAGAATACTTTAATGGTGCTAAAGTTAAAATAGTAATAGACCATCATAGTAGCAATACCATGTATGGAGATTTTAACTATGTTGATCAAGATGCACCGGCAGTTTGCCAGCTATTACTAGTTGTGCTAGGATACTTCAAAGCCCAAGTTACAAAGGATATAGGAACTTGTATATTAACAGGAATAATAACAGATACTGGTGGATTTAGGTATGAGTCAGTAACTGCAGAAACATTTAGATTTGTTGCAGATCTTTACGATAAAGGTGTAAAAGTTTCTAAAATATATCAACAAGTATTTGGAAGTAAGCCTAGAGCAAAATTTGAGTTACATAGATTAGCACAAGATAGAATTGAATTCTTAGAAGATGAAAAAGTTGCTTATACATATATAACACGAGAAGATGAAGAAAGATTTGGTTGTAAAAATGGTGATCATGATGGAATAGTAGAAGAAGGAAGAGATGTTGAAGGAGTGGAAGTATCTATATTTTTAAGAGAAACTCCTAAGGGAATAAAAGGTTCGCTTCGTTCTAAAAATTATGTAAATGTTTCACAAGTAGCTATGATGTTTGGCGGTGGAGGTCACATAAGAGCAGCAGGACTTACAGTACAAGGATCAATGGATCAAATAAAAGCTCAAATTTTAAATGCAGTAAGAACATATTTAAAATAAACAAATAAAGGTAAAGCAAATGAACGGAATTGTTTTAATAAATAAGGAAAAAGAATATACATCACATGATGTTGTTGCCATTGTAAAAAGAATAACTAAGTCAAAAGTGGGACACACTGGAACATTAGATCCTAATGCAACAGGTGTATTACCACTTTTGCTTGGTGATGCAACAAAAATATGCAAATATTTAATAAATCATGATAAAACTTATGAAGTTGTCTTAGAATTAGGAACTAAAACAACCACAGCAGATTCAGAAGGGGATATTATAGAACAAAGAGAAGTACCTACAAAAATATTTGAAGATATAAATTATGTAGAGGAAATATTAAATACTTTTTTGGGAAAAAGTATGCAAACTCCTCCTATTTATTCTGCAATTAAAGTAAATGGGAAAAAACTATATGATTATGCAAGACAAGGTGAAAAGATAGAAGTAAAACCAAGACAAATAGAAATATATTCAATAAAACTAAATAGAATAAATGAAGAAGCAAATCAAATATATTTTACCGTAGAGTGCTCAAAAGGAACATATATCAGAAGTCTATGCGAAGACATTGCAGAAAAGTTACATACAGTTGGATTTATGAAAGAATTAAATAGAGTAAAAGTTGGAGAATTTTATATAGAAGACTCTTTAAAAATAAATGATTTTGAACAAAGAATAGAGAAAAAAGATTTGTCATGTATAATTAGTATAGAAAAAATGTTTATAAACTATCCTTGCATAAATTTACCCAAAGAATATATTAAAGCTTATACAAACGGTGTTTCAGTAAATACTAAAACATTTGAAGCAAAAGATTGTATAGATGGAGTATACAAAGTCTATGAAAACAAAAAATTCATAGGGTTAGGGGTTATAAAGGATAGAAAATTAAAAAGAGACTTGTTTTTAGGTTAAAATTATAAAAAGAATAAAAACTAGATTTATAATAATAGTATAAAATAGATAATGAAAAAGTTTTTTCTTAAGCAATATTTTGAGTTAATATTTTTATATATTGACCGATTTCTTCATCGGTTAAATTTAATTCATTTATTAACTTTTTAAGTATATCTCTTCTTGGAAAAGCTCTTTCATTATCTATTCTAACATATTGTCTTAAACTAATACCCAGTCTTTCTGACATTTCTTCTTGTGTTAAATTCAAGGATTTCCTTTTTTCCTGAATCATAAATAAAATCACCTCACATAGTTATTATCATAAAATGTCGAAAAATAATATTGACTTTTAAAGTCATATTAAATGTAATTTTAAACATAAAATAAAGAAAACATATTAATACTAACATTTTTTTATTTTGAATAATACATGGTTTTATTATTTTGTAATGTATTGATAACAAAATAATATTGTGGTAGTATAATATCTAAAAATAAATTAAAAGCAGAATGTTTATAGTAATTATAATTCATATGAGAGGGGAGTATAAGTAATAAATGAAAATATATGATAACATTGGAAGTATAAGACTTTTAAACATAAAAGTAATAAGAAACGATGACAAAATAATATATGAGGGAATGGTAGAAGATGCACCAGATGAGATAAAAAAAATGTGCTATTCAAAAATACTTATTGATGACGAAGGTTTTACAAATTTGTATGTGTATGATGAACAATGAAATAGATAAATGATATATATTTAAGAATACTCCAGAAATTCACACACTATTCATAATTTAGTGTTATATTATTTTATCGAGTAATTTTTAGAAAGGATAGAAGTAACAATGATTAAATTATTAAAAAATCTAGGAAAAAAAGAATGGCTATTAATTTTAGTTTCTTTAATACTTATTATAGCACAAGTTTGGCTTGAATTAAAAATGCCAGATTATATGTCTGAAATTACAGTGCTTGTTCAAACTAAAGGTAGTCAAATGTCGGAAATATTAAAAAATGGAGCGTATATGATGGGATGTGCGCTTGGTAGTCTAATTTCTGCGGTTATAGTAGGATATCTTGTTTCAACAATTTCGGCTACATTATCATTAAAAATTAGAAAAAAGTTATTTACAAAAGTTGAAAATTTAGCAATGCATGAAATAAAATCATTTTCAACTAGTAGTTTAATAACTAGAACTACAAACGATATAACACAAATTCAAATGTTGGTAGCTATGGGATTACAGCTCATGATTAAGGCACCAATTACAGTTGTTTGGGCAATAACTAAAATTTTAAACAAGAGTTGGCAGTGGAGTGCAGTTACTGCTGTTGCAGTTACAGTATTACTTGGAGTTATTGCTACTATAATTTCAATTGTTTCATCAAAGTTCAAGATTGTTCAAAAATTAATAGATAAAATTAATGGTGTAACACGTGAAAATTTAACAGGAATAAGAGTTGTTAGAGCTTTTAATGCAGAGAAATACCAAGAAAACAAATTTGAAGCGGTAAATGAGAAACTTACAAATCAACAATTGTTTAACCAAAAGGTATTGGCAGTGCTTTCTCCTGTAATGTATTTAGTAATGTATGCTATTACACTAGCAATTTATATTGTAGGAGCATATTTAATAAAGGATGCAGGTTTTGCAGATAAAATAGTTTTATTTGGAGACATGGTTGTCTTTAGTTCTTATGCAATGCAAGTTATAATGGCGTTTTTAATGCTTGCAATGATATTTATGATGTTGCCACGTGCACAGGTATCTGCAAATCGTATTAATGAAGTATTAGAAACAGAAATTACAATAAAAGATGGAAAAATAGATACAGACACAACAAATGAAAAAGGAACAGTAGAATTTAGAAATGTAGATTTTAAGTATCCAGATGGTGATGATTATTTATTAAAGAATATATCTTTCAAGGTAAATAAAGGAGAAACAGTAGCATTTATTGGCTCAACTGGAAGCGGAAAATCTAGTTTAATTAATTTAATACCTAGATTTTATGATACAACAAATGGAGAGGTTTTTGTTGACGGGGTAAATGTAAAAGAATATAAACAAGAGTTTTTACATAATAAATTAGGATATGTTTCTCAAAGAGCAGTATTGTTTAATGATTCTGTTATAAATAACGTTGCTTATGGGGAAAATGGTCAAGGTCAAATAACAGAAGAAAATGTAAAAAAAGCAATAGAAGTAGCTCAGGCCAAGGATTTTATTGAAAAAATGGACGATGGATATCAGACACACATTTCACAAGGTGGAACTAATGTATCTGGAGGTCAAAAACAAAGAATTTCAATTGCAAGAGCTATTGCAAGAAATCCAGAAATATATATTTTCGATGATAGCTTCTCAGCATTAGATTATAAAACAGATAGTATTGTAAGAAAAGAACTAAAAAAATACACAAATGGAGCAACCATTTTAATCGTCGCACAAAGAATTGGAACTATAATGAATGCGGATAAGATTATAGTTTTAGATGAAGGAAAGATTGTAGGAATGGGTAAACACAAAGAATTATTGCAAATTTGTGAAGTATATAAGCAGATTGCCTTGTCGCAATTATCAGAGGAGGAATTGAAAAATGAATAATGACAGAACAAACAGACCTCCTAGAGGAAGATTTGGAGGCCCTGGAATGAGTGCCCCTGCCGAAAAGGCAAAAGATTTTAAAGGAGCAATTAAAAGATTATTTTCTGAGCTAAAAGGTTTTAGACTTTTAATTCTTGTAGCATTGGTTTTAGCAATATTTGGATCTATATTATCAATAATGTCACCGAATAGACTGGCAGATTTAACAAACGAAATTTCTGCAGGGTTAACAGCTGAAATGAATATGGATAAAATAAAAAGTATATCTATATTTATAGCAGGACCTTATATATTTAGTGCATTGTTCACTTTTATACAGTCAATTTGTATGACTCATGTTGCAAATAAATTTGCACAGATGTTAAGAAGCAGAATTTCTGTTAAAATTAATAAGTTGCCATTAAAGTATTATGATAAAAACTCAATAGGAGATATACTTTCAAGAGTAACTAATGATGTCGATACCATAGCACAGAGTATGCATCAATCATTAGCAACACTTGTAAGTTCTACAACCTTATTTATTGGAACAATAATAATGATGTTTTATACTAACTGGGTTATGGCAATTACTGCAATACTTGCAAGTTTTATTGGGTTTGTACTTATGTTTTTAATACTTTCAAAATCTCAAAAGTACTTTGTTGCAAGACAAGAAGAATTAGGAGCTCTAAATGGACATATAGAGGAAATATATTCAGGACTAAATGTTGTTAAGGTATATAATGGAATGAAAAAGGCTGATGAAGAATTTGACAAATTAAATAAAAAAGTATATGAAGCAAATAGAAAAAGTCAGTTCTTATCGGGATTAATGCAACCAATAATGAACTTTATAGGAAATTTTGGTTATGTAGCAGTTTGTATTGTTGGAGCTTTACTTACAATGAATAATATAATATCATTTGGAGTAATAGTTGCATTTATAGTTTATGTAAGACTATTTACATCGCCTCTTTCACAAATAGCACAGGCAATGACATCACTTCAAACAACTGCAGCTGCATCTGAGCGTGTATTTGAGTTTGTTGATGAAGAAGAGATGGCTGATGAAAGCAATCTAACTAAAAAATTAGATAAGAAGGACGTAAAGGGAACTGTTGAGTTCCAAAATGTTGTATTTAAATATGATGATAATGATAAACCAACAATAAATAATTTTAGCACCATTGCAAAGCCTGGTCAAAAGGTTGCAATTGTTGGTCCTACTGGGGCAGGTAAAACAACACTTGTAAATTTACTTATGAAATTCTATGATATAAATTCTGGAGATATAAAGATAGAAGGAGTATCAATTAAAGAATTAACTAGAGAAAACGTTCATAGTCTATTTACAATGGTATTACAAGATACATGGCTTTTTGACGGAACAGTAAAGGAAAATATAGTTTATAATAATAAAAATATATCAGATGAACAGGTAGAAAAAGTATGTAAAACTGTTGGATTGGAACATTTTATAAAAACATTGCCAAAAGGAATACATACAGTTTTGTCAGATAATGATAGTGTTTCTGCAGGTCAAAAACAATTATTAACAATTGCAAGAGGAATTTTGCAGGATACTCCATTTTTAATATTGGATGAGGCAACCTCTAATGTAGATACTAGAACAGAGGAGCTTGTTCAAAAAGCAATGGATAAGTTAACAGAAGGAAGAACATCTTTTATAATAGCACATAGATTATCAACAATAAAAAATGCAGATTTAATTTTAGTTGTAAGAGATGGTAATATTGTTGAACAAGGAAATCATGAGCAATTAATGGAGAAAAAAGGATTTTATGCAGATTTGTATAATAGTCAATTTGAATTATAAAAGCTAAATGTATGTATATTTTAGAATTTGTCTAAAACATACATATATTTACTTTATTTATATTAATTTTATATTGTGAAGGAAAATAAAAGTGGAAGATTATAAGGAAATAGAAAGATCAATAACTAAGAGTTACCGTAAAAAAATATGGGCTAAATTTATAAAAGGAATATCTGATTTTCAGATGGTACAAGATGGCGACAAAATTGCCATCTGTATTTCTGGTGGAAAAGATTCAATGTTAATGGCTAAGTGTTTTCAAATTCTAAAGAAATATAGTGAAACTAAATTTGAAATCGAATTTATTGTTATGAATCCAGGTTACAACCAAGTAAATAAGAAAAAAATAATAGATAATGCTAAAATATTAAATATTCCTATTACAATGTTTGAATCAAGTATATTTGAGTCTGTTGAAAAAATAGAAGATAATCCTTGCTATGTTTGTGCAAGAATGAGAAGAGGTTATTTGTACGAAGAAGCTAAAAGACTTGGATGCAATAAAATTGCTCTAGGTCATCACTTTGATGATGTAATAGAAACAATTTTAATGGGAATGCTTTATGGAGCTCAGGTTCAAACAATGATGCCAAAATTACATAGTAAATCACATCCAGAAATGGAGTTAATAAGGCCATTATATTATGTAAGAGAAGATGATATTATAAGCTGGGCAAATTATAACAAATTAGAGTTTATTAACTGTGCATGTAAGATAACAGAACATCGACAAATAAATAATAAAGGTAAAATTGGTTCAAAAAGGGAAAAAGTAAAAGAACTAATAAAAACTTTAAAACAAGATTATGAAAAAATAGATATGAATATTTTTAGAAGCGTTGAAAACGTAAATTTAAGTACAATTATTTCTTACAAAAAAGGTGATAAAACATATCATTTTATGGACGATTATGATAAAGATAAAGGATAATTATTAATAAAATTTAATTGTGGAAGTACCACTATAGGTATAGTTATTAAATTTTTTGTACCTTGTTGTCGAAACCATATAATCAAAATTAAATAAATTTAATTTTAATAGGTTTCTCCAATCGCACTCACCTAAAAGGTTCGTTTGGTCGCTACGCGGTACTGCAAACTTTCATAACTATACTATAGTGGTACTTTATATTTGAAAGATATTATCTAGTAAAAATATGATAAGTACTCTAAAAAATAAAAATGTAGTGTTACAATTGATGTGAAAAAAATATAAAAAATATTGCAAATAAAAATCTGTTATGCTAGAATAAAAAAGTAATAAAAAACGCAAAGGAGAAAAGTAATAATATGCTAAATTCTAAAATCCTTGGTACTCTAGAGAGAGAGAGAGAGAGAGAGAGAGAGCTTAACTTTAGTAAACAAAGCTAAGGCTTATTTAGCAAACGCAAAAATTACTTTTCAAGAAATAAATAAAAAATATATAAAGATAGAAATGTTATGACAATAACACTTCTGTCTTTTTTGCGTTTAAAAGGTAACTCATTCCTAAAATGAGAAAATAAAAAATGAAAGGAAGAAAAAGAAAAATGAAAAACAAGAGAAAAACAAAAAATCAAACGAAAGGAATAACTTTAATAGCATTAGTTGTTACGATAGTTATTTTGCTAATTTTAGCAGGAGTAAGTATTAATCTAGTATTAGGACCAAATGGACTAATAAGCAAAGCACAGGAGGCTTCATTGAAAACAGATGAGGCTCAAGAAAAAGAAGGAATAGAGATGGCTATTTCGTCAAGTAAAATGGAAGATGTTAATACACTAGAAATATCTAAAGATAGCTTAGAAAACGCACTAAGAGAACAATTTGGAAACAACAAGGATTTCACGTTAACAGATAATGGAGATGGAAGCTTTTTAATAAGCATGAATGATACACAAAGAAGTTACTATGTAGAAAACACAGGAGACATAATAGACGAAAGCAATATGATAGAAATAGGAACAGCAGAAGAACTAAAAGCATTTAGAGATGATGTAAATAGTGGAAATACTTATGAAGGAAAATATGTTTATTTAACAAATGATATAACATTAGATATAAGCGAGGAATGGGAAACTATTGGTAAATATTTAAGTGAAAACACGAGTGTAACAGATGAAACTAATATACCGTTTAAAGGAATATTTGATGGTCAAAATCATACCATACAAGGTTTAAGAATAACATCAGAAGAAAAAGGAAAAGGATTATTCGGTTTAGTGAATAAAGGAATAGTAAAGAATGTTATAATTGGAGAAAATTGCGATATTAATGCAGGAATCAGTTTTGGAAGTATTTCTGGATATTTATGTAATAGTGCAAAAGTAATCAATTGTACAAATAATGCAAATGTCAGTGCTAGTGCTAATAACTTTGGCGGAATTGTTGGAACAAATATGTATGGATGTAGTGTAGAAGGATGTACTAATAATGGAATCCTGACTGGAGATATAATTGCTGGTGGAATAGTAGGATATAATATGGGTAATATACAAAAATGTAGAAATATAAATAAAATTATATCTGGAAACTCAGCAGGAGGAATAAGCGGATATAACTCTGGAGTAATAAAATATTGCTTTAATAAAGGAAACATAAATTCAGAAGGAACAAATGTAGGTGGGATAACCGGTAATTTAGATGAAAAAGGAATTGTTAATAGTTGCTATAATATTGGAAATGTAGAAGGAAAAGGATCTAATATTGGAGGAATTGTTGGACATATGTATAGTGAAGATGTTAAGATATTAAATTCATATAATATTGGAAATGTATTAACAGATAATAATTTATATGGAGGAGGAATAGTAGGAGTACTTGTATCTGGCACAATTGAAAATTGTTATCTTTTAGAAAATACTGTTAATTATGGGAATGGAATAACAAATCAAAAAGGTGTTAAAATAATGACAGATGATGAAATTAAAGAAATTTCTACAATCCTAGGGGAAGATTTTAAAGAAGATACAAATAATATAAACAGTGGATATCCAATATTGAATTGGCAATAATAAGAATTTTTGGAAGGTTTTCCTGCCTTTTTTTCTTTCTAAAGTTTGTTTTTGTTTAATTTTTTTTATACATATATGAATTAAGTACTAAACTGCGTACACAGTGGTCGTAAATTGGAAAATATAGCTAAAAATAAAAATAGAAGAAATATTTTTAACAAGCCAATGAAACAGGTAAAACAATATATAAGTAAGTATTTATTTAAATAGCTAAAACAGTAAAGTGCAGTATTACAATTGAAGTGAAAAAATATAGAAAAAATATTGCAAATAAAAATTTGTTATGCTAGAATAAAAAAGTAAAACAAACGCAAAGGAGAGAAGTAAAATATGCTAAGTCTTAAAATCCTTGGTACTCTAGAGAGAGAGAGAGAGAGAGAGAGAGAGCTTAACTTTAGTAAACGAAGCTAAAGCTTATTTAGCATACAAAAAATTTACTCTTCAAGAAATATATATAAAATATTTAAAGATAGAAATGTTATAAAATATAACCCTTCTGTCTTTTTTGCGTTCTAAAAACAGGTAACTCATACCTAAAATGAGAAAATAAAAGAAAAGGAGAAAAAACAATGAAAAACAAGAGAAAAACAAAAAATCAAGCGAAAGGAATAACGCTAATAGCACTAGTTGTTACGATAGTTATTTTGCTAATACTAGCAGGAGTAAGTATTAATCTAGTATTAGGACCAAATGGATTAATAACAAAAGCACAGGAGGCTACATTAAAAACAGAGAAATCGACAGAAGATGAAGAAGAAACGATAAATAATGCATCAGATTATATAGATAAAATTTTGGGAGGAGAAACAGCTACGACAGTTGCTAAAGCAAAAGGAGGAAAAAAATATAACAATACAACGCCTATAACAGACGATAGCGGAGACACATTATATGTTCCAGGAGGATTCAAAATTGCAGAGGACAGTGCAACTGATATAGATGATGGTGTAGTAATAACAGATGGAAAAAATGAATTTGTATGGGTTCCAGTACAAAATGTTATAGTAACAGATATAAATGAAGCAAATTCAAACAAAGCCATGGCATTATTAAACAATTCAACCCAAAATTATTCAGGTATATTCTACGATGTAAATGTAGAAGGAAATAATATTATAGGAAGTACAATTAGAACAACGAATTATGCTGAGCCAAGATTGGCTACATGGAGTGATACAGATGAAAGAATGAAAAGTTATGGATATAATTCAGCACAAGATTTTTTAGAAACAATGCAGAAAGAATATAATGATATGGTAAAGAGTGTCGATAAATATAAAGGATTTTATATAGGAAGATATGAAACAAGTATGAATGAAAAAGGAGAGGTTCAATCTAAAAAAGATGTATTGCCTTATTCAGGTCCTTATAATTGGTATAATTTATATGAAAATCAAAAACTATTTAATTCAGATTCAGTTCAGTCAAGCATGATTTGGGGAAGCCAATACGATGCTATGTTGAATTGGATAATATCTGGAAATAGAAAAAATGATTTACTTGAAATTTCTAGAAATGAAACAGAAAAAGTTGCTTGTGCTAATAATAAAAGCGATATTATTAATAATATATATGATTTGACAGGTAATGTATTTGAATGGACTTTAGCTCAGGGAGCAGAGCTTAATGCAAGAGGACACAGAGGTTCTTATTTTGGACAAGAGGGAAATGCTTTAAGAAGATCATACACATTATCGGGTTATTCAGGAGATATGAATGGAAGTAGAATGACATTATATATAAAGTGAACGTTGATATAAGATAAAGATAATATAGAAGAAATTTGGTAAAAATAAGTAAACAAAAATATAGCATAAACACTTGAAACCACAGAAACTTTATGATACAATATGGATTGCAATTGAAAATAATTTCATTAAGTATCATAAATGATACTTTTATAGGAGGTATGTATAATGAAAGAATATTTAGAGATTGAAAATGTAGAAGCTTTAGAAGTATTGGACTCAAGAGGAAATCCAACTGTACAAGTTGAAGTAACAACAGTAGATGGATTTAGTGGAGTTGCAATGGTACCATCAGGAGCTTCAACAGGAAGTTTTGAAGCAGTAGAATTAAGAGATGGCGACAAATCAAGATATATGGGTAAAGGAGTTTTAAAAGCTGTTGAAAACGTTAACAAAATAGTTGCACCAGCACTACAAGGAATGAACGTATATGACCAACCAGCAATAGATAAAGCTCTTATAGAATTAGACGGAACAGAAAATAAAGGTAAATTAGGAGCAAATGCAACACTTGGTGTATCACTAGCAGTTGCAAAAGCAGCAGCAGCTTCTTTAGGACAAGAACTATATAACTATATTGGTGGAGTAAATGCAAAAACATTACCAGTTCCAATGATGAATATAATGAATGGTGGAAAACACGCAGACTCAACATTAAGCGTACAAGAATTTATGATAATGCCAGTAGGAGCAAAATCATTCTCTGAATGCTTAAGAATGTGTGCAGAAATATATCATACACTAAAGAGCGTATTAAAAGCAAAGGGATTAGGAACAGGTGTTGGAGACGAAGGTGGATTTGCACCAATGGTTAAAGACGAAGACGAAGCATTACAACTATTAGTAGAAGCAATAGAAAAAGCTGGATACAAACCAGGAGAGCAAGTTTGCTTAGCTCTTGACTTAGCAGCTACAGAAATGTATGACGAAGCTAAGAAGATAGGAAAAGAAGGACAATATCATTTCTGGAAGATAGGAGTTACAAAAACTTGTGACGAAATGATAGACTTCATTGCAGACCTATGTGAAAGATACCCAATAATATCAGTAGAAGATGGACTTGCTGAAGAAGATTGGGATGGATGGAAAAAACTAACAGAAAGATTAGGAGACAAAGTACAATTAGTTGGAGATGACTTATTTGTAACAAATATAAAGAGATTACAAAAAGGAATTGACAACAAAGTAACAAACAGTATATTAATAAAATTAAACCAAATCGGAACATTAACAGAAACATTAGATGCAATTGAACTTGCAAAAAAGAACGGATATACTGCTGTTGTATCTCACAGAAGTGGTGAGACAGAAGATACTACTTTAGCAGATGTTGCAGTTGCTACAAATGCTGGTCAAATAAAAACAGGAGCACCTTGCAGAACAGACAGAGTTGCAAAATACAACAGACTATTAAACATTGAACATCAATTAGGAGATGTAGCTGTTTACGAAGGACGTAAAGCTCTTAAAAAATAATAAATAAAAGATAAGAAAGAAACATAAATAAATACAATAATTATGTTTCTTTCTACTTTTATATGTAAAATTCAGAGTAATATTAGATTGACAATTCTAGAAAAAAATGGTAAAATAATTATGTAATGTAAAAATTACATGTAAGCACATTGAAAAATGCAGAGAAAAGCGCTTGTTTTTCTTTGCTACAAGAAAGTCCTCAAAAGAGGCAGAAAGGCAAAAAGATGATGAATGTCAAGATGATCAGTTTGGAGAATTATATGGATGCAAATGGATATACCCATTCGGGAACGTTTCATGCGGATGAAGTCCTGGCAACGGTTCTTCTTGGAAAGATTTTTCCTGAAGTTCGGCTGTGCCGCATGAGGGAGATTCCTAATGACATAAGCCCCGATGCTATAGTTTATGACATTGGGGGTGGTAAGTATGATCATCACCAGAGAAATTTTGATGAATGCCGTGAGAACGGCATTAAGTACTCTTCATTTGGACTCCTGTGGAGGGAGTTCGGAAGGGTATACCTTCGCAAAATGGAGGTTCAGGATGAAGAGAAGGTTTTTGAAGCCTTCGATGTCGATTTTGTACAGGGCATTGATGCCATGGATAACGGACAGCTGAAAAGAAATAAGACAGAAGAACCTTTGCTCGTGAAAACTGCGAGCTTATCGGCGGTGATATCCTCTTTCAATCCGTCCTGGGACGAGCATGTAGATGAAAATCTACGGTTCTACGAGGCTTTGAAGATGGCCGAAGTTATCTTTGATAACTTCATGAGAAGAACGATATCAAAGATAAGTGCAACTGAAAAAGTTGAAGCAAAAATCCATGATTCGAGAGATGGAATCATGATACTGGATGAGTTTTGCCCTTGGCAGGATTCAATCTTCGAGTCGAAAGATCCGAAGGCAATGAAGCTTTTGTACGTGGTCTTTCCCTCCAATAGGGGAGGCTACAATGTTCAGGCAGTGCCTGAACAGCTCGGAAGTTTCCGTCAGAGAAAACCTTTGCCCAGTAATTGGTCTGGTCTGTCCGGCAAGGAATTTATCAAAAAGAGTGGCGTGGAGGACGCAACCTTTTGCCACAATGCCTGCTTTATTGCAGGTGCCAAGACCTTGAAAGGAGCTTTGCTCCTTGCCCAAAAGGCTGTAGAAAATAAGGAAGATTAAGGAGGACTTTCTTAACAAAAAAGTGGCAGGAGGCTGTTTTACAGTCTCCTGCCATTTTTGTAGTGTGTGGAAAATTTAAAGATTAATATATACTAAAAATATTATAGAAATTTTTTTCATTATATGATAATATATATAAAGTAAATAAATCTTGATAATTACTAAGAATTATTATATAATTTAGCATGAAGAAATCTGCGGAAAGGTAAAATTTTATGGATTCTTTTAAAAAAGAAAATGTATGTGAAGAATTAAAAAAGTATATATCAAAAGAAAATATTTACATAGATGAACCAATGAGCAAGCACACATCAATAAAAGTAGGAGGCCCTGCAGATATATTTATAAAAATAAATACAGTAGAAGAACTAATAAATGTAATAAATGTTGCAACAAGTGAAAAAGAACCAATCACAGTATTAGGAAACGGAACTAACATATTAGTAAAAGATAAAGGAATAAGAGGAATAGTTATTAGACTATGCAATAGCAACTACGAATTTATAGACGACTCAACAATAAAAGTTGGAGCAGGAATGCTAAATGCAAAATTATCCAGAATATTATATGAACATAGCTTATCTGGTTTTGAATTTGCATGTGGAATTCCTGGAACAATTGGTGGAGCAGTAAGAATGAATGCAGGAGCCTATGGAAACCAAATTCAAGACATAGTATTAAGTACAAGATATTTAGAACTGCAAAATGATAGCAAATATGTGATTAAAGAAATATCAAACGAAGAACATAAATTTGGCTACAGAACAAGCATTTTTAATGATAAAAAAAGAATTATTATAGATACTACATTAAAGTTTACTAAATCTAGCCAAGAAGAAATACAAGAAAAAATGAATGAAAACAACAGACAAAGAAGAGAAAAACAACCAACAGATAAACCAAGTGCAGGAAGTACTTTCAAAAGAGGAGACGACTTTATTACATCTAAACTAATAGATGAATGTGGACTAAAAGGATTTGGGGTTGGAGGAGCACAAGTTTCAACAAAACATGCAGGGTTTGTTGTAAATACAGGAAACGCTACAGCTAAAGATATTTTAGAATTATGTGATATTATAAAAAAACAAGTATTTGAAAAATTCGGTAAAGAAATTTGCTTAGAAATTGAAGTATTAGGAGAGTAGGAAGGAATATAAAAAATGAAAAAAAATAAGAAAAATGGAAGTAGTTTTTTTAGATGGTTTAAATCAGAAACAAAAATAAAACGATGGATATTTTTAATGATAATAGGCATAGCACTAGCATGTTATGGAATGGCAAAAGTTTTAGTAACAGAGGAGCTAGATTTTAAAAACTTGGCCATTATAGTTGCAACATTTGTTGCAGGATTTCTATTTACAATAATTAGTATAGTTTGTATACAAAAAAGAACACTAGAAATGTTAGTAGAAGAAACAGACATAAGAGATGAAGATAGCAAAGTAAAAACCTTAATATTTAATAAAAAGGTATATAACCAAGGACCTAAAATAGTTGTTATAGGTGGTGGAGCTGGTTTAAATACTGTACTTAAAGGAATAAAGAACTACACAGATAATATTACAGCAATAGTAACAATTTCTGATTATGGTATGGAAGATAAAAAAACAAATAAAACAATAGAAGACTTACCACTTGATGATGTAAAGGAAAGTTTAATAGCATTATCTAGCAACGAACTAGAAATGGAAAAACTAATTAATTTAAAAATTTCAAGTGACAATGAAGATAATTTAACATTTGGAGATTTATATCTAAAAGCAATGAGAAGAGCTGTTGGAGACTTTTCAAAAGCAATAGGAGAATGCCAGAAAATATTAAACATGACAGGAAAAGTAATTCCTGCAACACTAGACAGAATTTCTATTTGCGCCGAGCTTGAAGATGGAACAGTAATAGAAAACAAAAGTAAAATTCCAGAAGTTGTTGCAAGTCATATAAGTAAAATAAACAGAGTATATATTTCTCCAACAAATATTAGAGTAGCACCTGGAGTTATAGAAGCAATACAAGAAGCAGATGCAATTGTTATAGGACCAGGAAGTCTATATACAAATGTTATACCAAACTTGCTAATACCAGGAGTATCAAAAGCAATAAGAGAAGCAAAAGGATTTAAAATATATGTAAGCAACATAATGACTGAATGTGGACAAACAGATAGCTATACATTATACGACCATATAAAAGCAATAATAGACCATTCAGGAAAAGGAATAATTGATTATTGTATATATGATACAGGAGAAATAATTACAGAATATATTAGAAAATACAATAAAGAAGGCTCTGAACTTGTAGAACAAGATATTTCTAAAGTAAAAGAACAAGGCATAAAGTTAATTCAAAGAAATCTATCTACAATAGAAAATGGAAGAATTAGACACAATGCAGATGCTATTGCAACTAGTATAATGCAATTAATATGCGACGACTTAAGATTTAGAGATATGCAAAACGATACAAAGTACATATTATTAGATTCAAAGATAAAAGATACAAAGAAAAAATTGAAGAAAAACAAAAAAGAAAAAGTAAAAAAAGAAAATAATAAAAAACATACTGGAAGTAAGTTTGCACAAAAGTATGAAGAAAGAATTCAATCAATACAAGAAAGCACCAAGAAAAAAAGTAGTAAAATAAGTAAGGAAGCTATAAAAAATAATGAAGAACTAGAATCTAATTTGGAAGAGCCACAGGTATTTGAAAAAATAAAAAACATTAATTTTAAACCACTAAAAATGCCAAATTTCATGAAAGATGAAAAAAAGAAAAAGTAAAGTTTAAAAGGTAAAGGATACAAAAGAAATGGAATATAGTAAAATAAATGAAAATGTTAGAAAAAGTTTAAAAAGAGATTGGATAATAACAAATGGAATAGGAGGATTTAGTAGTCAAAGCGAGATAGGATGCAATACAAGGAGATATCATGGACTATTAATTGCACCACTGAATGCACCAGGAAAAAGACATTTGATATTATCAAAATTAGACGAGAGCATAGAAATAAATGGTGTTAAGCATAACATATATACAAATATGGCAGGCGGAGATATTACAGAAGGCTATAAGTATCTTGTAGACTTTAAAAAGGAGTACATTCCAATATATACATACAAAGTAGAAAATGTAATAATAAAAAAATTTATATGTATGCAGTATGAAAAAAACACAGTAGTAGTTCTATATAGAATAGTAAATGGAAATCACGAGTCTAAATTTACATTAGCACCAGTTGTAAACTTTAGAGATTTCCATTCTATAAATAAAGATCATCATTTTAATCTAGAGCAAACACATATTGGGAATAAAGTAAAATTAATAATAGATGGAAAAGCAGAGACTCCTATATATATGAATTGCAATACTGGAAAATATTTTAAACATATAGATGACCAATTCTATAATATGTATTACTTAAGAGAACAAGAAAGAGGTTTTGAGAATACGGAGAACCATTGTGTTCCAGGAGTGTATTCTATAAATATCGATCCAAACGAAGAAAAAGAAATTTCTTTTGTATGTTCTTTAGAAGAGAATATAGACGAAATAGAAGGAATTGATGTTATAAACAAAGAAGTAATGCGCCAAAGTGGAGTTATTTATGACACAGGAATAGTACAAGCAAGAAAAATGAACGACAAAAGTATTGAAATGATAAAAACATTAATTTTAGCATCAGATAATTTTATTGTAAATAGACCATCATTTAACTTACATACAATTATTGCAGGATATCCATGGTTTTTAGACTGGGGAAGAGATAGTTTAATATCTTTTGAAGGCATTTTACTTGTAACAAAAAGATTTAAACTTGCAAGAGAAATATTACTAACAAATATTAGAGATATGAAATTTGGACTAGTTCCAAATGGATATTCTGGTTTTGATAATAGACCATTATATAACAGTGCAGATAGTTCATTATTATTAATAGAACAAGTATACAAATATCTAAAGTATACAAATGGATACGATTTTGTAAAAGAAAAAATATATCCATCACTTTTAAAAATAATGGATGCATATTCAGAAAAAATAGATGTTGATGGAAATAATATATATTTAGATGAAGATGGATTAATATCAGCAGGAACAGAAAGTACACAAATAACATGGATGGATGCAAAAGTAGATGGAAAAGCAATCACTCCTAGAAATGGAAAAACAGTAGAATTAAATGCACTTTGGTTTAATGCACTTAAAATTATGGCAGGACTTTGCGAAAAGTTTGGAGATAAGGAAAGATGCAAAAAATATTTAGATATGTCAGAAACTACGAAAAAGTCTTTTGTAGAAAAATTCTATAACAAACAAAAGAAATGCTTATATGATGTTCTTGGTGATAACAAGGTAAGACCTAATCAATTGTTTGCAATATCTCTTTCACATCCAGTAATAGAGGATAAGGAGATTGCAACTCAAATAATTCAAAAAGTAAAAGAAAAATTACTAAATGAATATGGACTTAAAACATTAGCTTCAGATGAAGAAGGATATGTTGATGTATATGAAGGAGCACCATATATAAGAGATGCAAGTTACCATCAAGGAATAACTTGGCCTTGGTTATTAGGACTATATTATGACGGGCTAAGAAATTTAATTAAAATTGATAAGCAGAATAAAGATAAACTAGAACAAGAACTGAATGATTTTGTTCAAAAAACAAAAGAAACATTTGAAAGAGAAATGAAGTTAAAATCTAGCATAGGAACTATTAGCGAAATATATGACTCAAGATATCCATTTGAAGCAAGAGGAGCATTTGCTCAGGCTTGGAGTGTTGCTGAGATTTTAAGAATTGTTGCAAGTAAATAATTTTTATAAAATAAGGAAGTAAATTGTGGAAGTAAATATTTTAGAAAATGAATTAAAGCAGGGAAAATTAAATAGCTTGTACCTTTTGTATGGAGAAGAAAGGTACTTGCTAGATAATTGTGTAAAGAAAATAAAAAAACTGTTTGGAGATATGATTAATGGAATAAATTATATACAAATAGATGAGGATAATGCAAAGGATATTATATCGGACATAGAAACTCCAGCATTTGGTTATCCAAGAAAATTAATAATCGCAAAAAATACAGGACTTTTTCAAAAAGCTAAACGCGGAAAGAAAAATCAAGAAGATGAAGAAAATACAAATAGTTCAAAAACTAAAAAAGAAGAAAATAAATTGTCAGACTATATAAAAGACAATATGAGTATAATAAATGATTCTGTTATTTTAGTGTTCATAGAAAATGAAGTGGATAAAAATAAATTATATAAAGCAATAGAAGAAAATGGATGTGTATGTAATTTTGAAAAGCAAAAGCCACAAGATCTTTCAAAAAGATTAAAAGCAATTTGTAATGCATATAAAGTAAACATAGACCAAGCTACTTTAAGCTATTTTATAGAAAATTGTGGAACTTCACTTGCAGATTTAATAAATGAAATTAGAAAACAAATAGAGTATGTGGGAGAAGTAGGAACAATAACAAAACAAACAATAGATTTACTTGCAATAAAGCAGTTTGAAAGCATAATTTTTGATTTAACAGATAATTTAGGTAGAAAAAATACAGAACAAGCTCTTAAAGTATTAAAGAACTTATTATATGCAAAAGAACCAATTCAAAAAATATTTATAACATTATATAATCACCTAAAAAAAATTTATATTACCAAAATTGCAATAAATGAAAATCTAAATATAGCAGAAAGCTTAAATCTAAAGCCAAACCAAACATTTTTAGTAAATAAATATAAAACTCAGGCAGGATATTTTAAGGAAAATGAACTTAAAACCATATTAAAAGAATTTATAAATTTAGATTATAAAGCAAAAAATGGAATGATAGACTTAAATGTGGGATTAGAGTCGATTTTATGCAGATATTTCTAATATAACAATTCTATAATAAAAAAATTAAATAAATTAATAAAAATAACACACTTTGTACAAAATAAAAGTACAAAAGGTGTTATTTTTTTTTGAAAGGAAAGTTAAGTAAAATGTATAATTTTAGAACAGATTTAGCCCTAGAGCGTAATGACATTTATAAAAAGCAAAATAATATTACAAATCAAATTGAAGGAATTGAAGTCCAAAACGAAAGTAAAGAAAATATTGAAATAGCAAGAGTTAAAATAATAAATGAACAAGGAGAAAAAGCACTTGGAAAACCAATTGGTAATTATATTACATTGGACATTAAAAATATGAAATTTGTGGATGATGAAAAAATAAAACAGATTTCTACGGTATTATCAGACGAGTTAAGACGAGTAATAGCAGAACATATAACAGATACGGAAGATATTTTAGTTGTAGGATTAGGAAACATATATGTAACTCCAGATGCATTAGGACCAAAAGTTGTACCCGAAATTGAAGTAACAAGACATATACTAGAATATATGCCAAAAGCAATGCCAGAAGATACAAGACCCGTTTCTGCAATATCTCCAGGAGTACTTGGAATTACTGGAATTGAGACAATGGAAATTCTAAAAGGAATTGTAGACAATATTAAACCTAAAATGTTAATAGTAATAGATGCATTAGCATCTAGGAGTATAGAAAGAATAAGTAGTAGTATTCAGATTGCTGATACTGGAATAGTACCAGGTGCAGGAGTAGAAAATACAAGAAAAGAAATTAGTAAAAAAACTCTTGGAATTCCAGTAATTGCATTAGGAATTCCAACAGTTGTAGATTTAGCTTCTATAACAAATGACTGTATAGATTTATTCATTGAGGACTTACAGCAAAAGGCTATGTCTAATGAATATTTAAACAAATTAAAAGAGCAAGACAATTATACACAAATAAAAGAAGCTCTAATTCCTAAAGATTATAATATGATAGTTACTCCTAAGGAAATAGATGAATTAATAGAAAATATGAGTCAAATTGTAGCAAAGGGAATAAATATGGCCTTATAGAGTTATTCCCAGCTATCAATCTTTTCTAATTTAAATTCTTTCTTTTTTAAATAATTTAATATTCCACTATCGGTTGTAAAATTAAACTTCATGTAATAACTTTGCAGATTTTGAGTTTTACAACCAAAATTTTTATTAACAGAATTTATACCATACTTACCATCACCAATTATAGGATATCCAATATGAGCTAGATGAGCTCTAATTTGATGAGTTCTGCCTGTATGCAAAATTACCTCAAGAATAGAAGTATTGCTTTTTTTATCCACAGAAAGTATTTTATATTCTGTAATTATATTTTGATATCCTTTTTTAGGAATATCCGATATGTAAACAATAGATTTTTTATTGTCTTTAAATAAATAAGCATTTAAAGTAGAGTGTTTATTTTTAGGAATACCATAAACTCGTGCAATATAGTGCTTTTCTATCTCATGAGATTTAAATTTATTAAATAAAATATCCTGTGCTTCATTATTTTTAGCAAAAAGAGTTAAGCCCGATGTATTTCTATCTAGTCTATGGCATGGAAATACTTCTTTTTGTAACATATCTGATAATATAGAAGTTAGCGAATTTTCACCAGTTACCTCTATACCAACTGGTTTATTTACCAATATAATATTATTATCCTCATATATAATATTAATGTTTATTTTAGAAGATTTTTCTTCAAATAAAATATCATCTGTTATAAAAACTTTTAATAAATCTCCTGCATGTAAAGTTATATTCTCGTTTATTTTTACATTATTTACTCTTATATCCTTTTTTCTTAATGCTTTGTATATAGCATTAAGAGAAAGAGCAGGAAACTCTTTTAAAAGGACTGTATTTAATTTTTTTCCATCATTTTCTTTATTAATTAATATTTCTTTCATGACAATTATTATACAATAACATTAACCATGCAGTCAAGACGAGCGTCACTTTCTGAAAAATTTTATCATCTTATTATCTAATTTATTTATCTCTTTTGCACATTTTACTAGTTCTTTTGAAAGATCCTCATTAACCTCTCCATTTGGTTTATATTTTATTTTATGTTCCAAACTTGCCCAAAAGTCCATAGCTAAACTTCTAATTTGAATTTCTACTTTTACATTATTTAAATTATTATCTACAAAGACAGGAAGTTCTACTATCATATGATAACTAGAATATCCGCTGGGTTTAGGGTGTGTTACATAGTCTTTTTCCTTAATCACAGTTATATCATTAAATTCTTCTATATACTTTCTCATAGTAAATATATCGCTTTTAAGGGGACAAATTATTCTAATTCCTGCTATATCGTTTATATTATTAATCATGCTAGAATATGTAAATTCTAAATTATCCAGTTTCATCTTATTTAATAAACTTTCAGGAGATTTTATTCGAGACATAACATGATCTATGGATGAATATTTGTTTAAGTATTCATAATCATATTTTATAATATTTATTTTCTTCTCCATTTCCTTAAGTGCTTTTGAATATATATACATTATATCTTTAAATTCTTTATCATTAACATCAATTGATTTATTTAAATCTGTATATTCTAATATATTTATAATAATCCCTCCAATATAAATTTTGAATATTGTATATTTTATATTATGATTATGTTTTTTCTGTAAACAAAGTGTGTATTTTGGTTGTGCTTGCCATAATATATATGATATAATAAAGCCAATTTAAATAAAATCAATTATGGTGGAACATATATAATGTTGAAACAGGATGGAAATGTAGAAGTAGGTTATGATGGAAAGCTAAAAGAGGTATTAGATTTGATGAAAATAGATGATATTAGACACATAGAGGGTATACAAGAATTTAACAAAGAAAAACATGAGAAAACACATAGAGTTGATTTTTAATTTGTAATAAATAATACGTAATTATTACATATCAAAAGTAAATATTTATTTGAGAGGATGATAAAATAATGAAATTACCTACAAGTATTGAAAATATATTAAATGAAAGATAAAAATATATTAGTAGTATGGTGTTTTGGTGGACAAACAAGACCATATAAATGTCCAACGACATTAGATAAAGATTTTTCAAAGGGATACTCATTTTATATAAGAAAAATGTCAAGTACAGTAAAGGCAACAGAAATAGAACAAAAAGAATTGTATGATATGGCAAGAACAATTCCTTTTGATGATAGAATGAACTATGAAGCAGAAATTCAAGATTTGAAATTACCGCTTATTCAAAATTATTTATATGAAATAAAAAGTGATTGTGCGCCCAGCAAAGGGTAAGTAATCTAACAGGTGGAAATCCTGTCTGGTTAAGGTCTAACCAAACCACCAGTAGCGAGTTTTGTGCTTATGGCAGTAATGTTATGAGTAAAGCGTAAACAGCAAGGAAGTAGGGTTAAAAGGCGATTCAGTCCCGAAATTTTACAACTAAAAGGCAGAC
>CALXEU010000044.1 GCA_944387395.1 uncultured Clostridia bacterium
CTTGTTCTGAAGTATATTCATCTGTGCATTTTTGCTTAAAATTTTCTTTGTAATCATCATATCTTGCACTTATATTAAATTGAGTAATTATTTGTAATTTTTCAACTTGCTCATCTGTTAAATCTAATTTACATTTTTCAGCCAATGCTAATAAATTATGAGATTTTATTGTATATGGATTCTCTTCATTTTTTTTTGCGTATAATCCTTTTAATAACTTTTCTATAACTAAATGACCTAAAAACAAAGTCCATGTATTCTTTTTATTTTTATGCTTTTCTTGCATTTTGTCATAATCTTCATCACTACTATTTACCCAGTATTTTATTAAATTTATATTATCCATATTTTCTTCCTTCTTTCATAAAATATTATAACATTAATTTAAAAACTTTTTCTACTAAAATTAATATGAAATGGTAAAAATATTTTAATTATTTACAAATTTTTTTAGTTCATTTTCTACTTCTTCTGCAGAAGCCATGTCTAATATTCTTTCAGAAAGTTGTTCACAGTCTTTTTTGCAAAGATTATTTACAACTTTTCTCGCCTTAAGTATGTTATTTGAATTCATTGAAAATTCATCTAATCCTAATCCAATTAGAAGTGGTATATATAATTCATCTCCTGCAGCCTCTCCACACATTCCGCAGAATTTGTTTTGTGAATGTGCACCGTCTATTGCTTCTTTTATTAATTTGATTACAGCAGGATGGAATTTTGAATATAATTTAGAAATTTTTTCGTTTCCTCTTTCTACAGCAACTGTATATTGTATTAAATCATTTGTTCCTATGCTAAAGAAATCGCACTCTTTAGCAAGTTTATATGATATTAACGCAGCAGATGGAATTTCTATCATTATTCCAACTTTTATGTTTTTATCATATGGAATATTTTCACTTTCTAATTCTCTTTTACATTCTTCTAATATATTTTTTGCATCTCTTAATTCTTCTATTGAAGATATCATTGGAAACATTATTGATAATTTTCCAAAATTACTTGCTCTTAATATTGCTCTTAATTGTGTTTTAAATATTTTTAGATTATCTAAACATAGTCTAATTGCTCTGTATCCTAAAAATGGATTTGCTTCTTTCTCTAGTTTTAAGTATTTTAATTCTTTGTCTCCACCAATATCCAATGTTCTAATTATAACATTTTTTCCATTTAAACTTTCTGCAACCTTTTTATATGCATCAAATTGACTTTCCTCTGTTGGCATTGTTTCGCTATCCATATATAGAAATTCGCTTCTTAATAAACCAATTCCTTCTGCAGTGTTTTTTAAAGCTAATTCAACATCTGCCGGAACTCCTATATTTGCAACTAATTCTACCTTAAATCCATCTTTAGTTTTACTTTCCATATTTCTATATTGTTCTAATTCATTTGTTTCTTTTTGTATTTGTTCTTTTAGAACTAATAACTTTTGTTTTTCTTCTTCTGTTGGATTTAAGTATATTTCTCCAAGCATACCATCTATTGCAACACTGTCTCCATTTCTAAAAATCTTTGTTGCATTTTCGACTCTTGTTATTGCTGGAATAGAATGTGTTCTTGCCATTATTGATGTGTGTGAATTTGTTCCACCTATTTCTGTTATTATTCCAGAAACATTTTTAAAGTTTAATTTTGCAGTTTCAGATGTTGTAAGCTCCTTTGTAACTATAATTGTGTTTGGTTCTAAATTACTTATATTTGCTGTTTCTTCATTTAATAATTTACCCAGTATTTTATTTTTAATATCTAAAATATCTCTTGCTCTTGATGCCATATATTCATCATCCATATTTTCAAACACTTGTATAACACTATTGAAGCCAACTTCAACAGCATATTCTGCATTATAATTTAGATTTTTAATTGCATTTTCTGTTTCTACAACTAATGAAGGATCCTTCATTATCATTAAATATGCTTCCATTATTTCTGCTTCTTTACCACTTATGTTTTGTAATTGTGTTTCAGTTTCATCTATTGCAGATTTTAATGCATCATTAAATTTTTTAAGTTCTTCTTCCATTTTTTCAGCTGGCATTATTTTCTTTTCTATGTTTCTTTCTTCTGTTTTTAAAACTATTATATTTCCAAATCCTATGCCCCTTGAAACACCTTTTCCTTTTAGCATTACTATCATTCCTCATATATTAAATTTAGGTTTTTTAAGGAAAACCTATAAACCTTTTTTATATTTTACTCATCAAAGTTATCGTTAAATGCTTTTACAATTTCTTTTAAAGCTTCTTCTTCGTCTTCGCCGTCACATTGTATTTCTATTTGTGTATTTGTTTTTATTCCGGCAGACATTATTGCAAGAATTGATTTAGCATCTACACTTTTACCATTAACATTTAATTTTACATTACTTTTGAATGTAGCTGCTAGTTTTGCAAGTTTTGATGCTGGTCTTGCATGTAATCCAGTTTCGTTTTGTAATTTTATTATTTCTGTTTTCAATTTATAAGCCTCCTTAAATTCTTACTTTTTTTACATTTACTTCTTTATATTCAGGTAAATTCTTTTTAAGTTTTGCCATTATTAATGCAGAAACAATTGATCCGACTATTATGGCTAATAAATATTTTAATGGATGACCAATTGTTGCTATTACAAATATTCCACCATGTGGTGCCATAAGTGTACAATTAAATAACATTGAAAGTGCTCCTGCTACTCCTGAACCTACTATAAATGCTGGAATTGTTCTTAATGGATCTGCAGATGCAAATGGAATTGCTCCTTCTGATATAAAAGATAGTCCCATAATATAGTTAACATATGCAGCTTGTTTGTCTTTTTTAGGAATTTTTCTTGGAAATGCTGTTGCTAAAAATGCTATTGCAAGTGGTGGTACCATTCCTCCAGCCATAACAGCAGCCATTATTTCATATTGTCCTGATGCTAACATTCCAGTTCCAAATGCATATGCTGCTTTATTTACTGGTCCTCCTAAATCAACTGCCATCATTGCTCCTAATATTGCTCCCAATAGAACTTTATTTGCGCTACTCATTGATGATAAATAAGTGTTAATTGCTGTATTTATTGCTCCAACATAAGGGTTAATTAGTAGCATAAATGCTCCTATAATTAAAATTCCAAATACAGGATATAAAAGAATTGTTTTTATTCCTTCTATACTTTTTGGTAGATAACTGCACAATTTTTTTAGGGCAAGAACTATATATCCTCCTGCAAAACCTGCAATTAAAGCTCCTAAGAATCCTGAGCTTACTAGGTTTACATTGCTATTTGATAATGATTCAAATGTTGTTCCTTGTACAGCTAAAATTCCTCCTACAAATCCAACTGCAAGTCCTGGTCTATCTGCAATACTCATTGCTATATAACCCGCAAGTATATATAGCATTACGTTAAATGCTGCACCTCCTACAGTTTTAAAGAATGCTGCAATTGGTGTGTTCATACCAAAGTTAGAAGGATCTATTGAATAATCATCAAGTAAGAATGCTATTGCAATTAATATTCCTCCACCTACAACGAATGGTAACATATGTGTTACACCATTCATTAAGTGTTTATAAATTCTTGTTCCTACTCCTTCTTTTTCTTCTGTATCTGTTTCACTACTACTATTATTTGAATGATATATTGAAGCTTTTGAAGATAATACATTTTCTATTAGTTCTTTTGGCTTGTTTATTCCATCTGCAACCTTTGCTTTTATAATTTTTTTGCCATCAAATCGTGCTAAGTCTATTTTTGTGTCTGCTGCAATTATTATTCCTTTTGCATTTTTTATTTCTTCTTTTGTAAATTTGTTCTTTACACCAGATGAGCCGTGTGTCTCAACTTTAATTCTGTGTCCTAATTGTTCTCCCATTTTTTCAAGTGCCTCGGCTGCCATGTATGTATGGGCTATACCTGTAGGACATGCTGTTATTGCTAAAATTTCATACATAGAATCTGATTTTTCTGTTTCTTTTAGTTTTTCATTTTCTGCATTATCTATAATTGATAAAAATTCTTTTGATGTTTTTGCATTTAATAAATCATTTCTAAATTTCGTATCCATTAGTAATGTAGATAATCTGCTTAAAACATCTAAATGCACATTATCTTTTGTGTTTGGTGCTGCAATTAAAAATAATAAATTTGCTGGATTTCCATCTAGAGAATTAAATTCTACTCCATTTGGTACTACCATTGCAGCAAGTCCTGGTTTTAAAACTGCATCTGTTTTACCATGTGGAATGGCTATTCCTTCTCCTATTCCTGTTGAACCTTCTTCTTCTCTTTTTAATACTACTTTTTTGTATTCTTCTTTGTTTGCAATGTTTCCGTTGCTTGTCATTAAGTCTACTAATTGGCTGATTGCCTCATCTTTGCTTTTTGCTTGCCCGTTTAGGGTGATAGCATTTTCGCTTAATAAATCAGTAATTTTCATTTTCTTAATCCTTTCCTTAGTTTTTTTATTTACAATTTTTTAAATAGTAAATCAACTTCTTCTTTGGTCGCTAATTTTGTTGAAAATGTACTTGCACTTCCTGCAGCGACTCCCATTTTTAAAGCATATAGGTAGTCTTGTGTTTTATAAAATCCTGCCAAAAATCCTGCTACCATAGAATCTCCTGCTCCTACTGTATTTAATACTTGTCCTTTAGGAGCTGTGGAAATATATACTTTATCTTCACTCGTTATTAGTATTGCCCCATCTGCGCCTAATGATACTAAAACATTTTGTGCACCCATTGTTTTTAGTTCTCTTGCTGCATTTATTATATCGTCTCTTGTATCTAACTTGCACTTTAACGTTTCTGCAATTTCTTCTTTATTTGGTTTAATTAAAAATGGGTTATATTTTAGTATATTTACAAGTAATTCTTGGGTTGAATCAACTATAAATGGTATTTTCCTTTTACTTAATATTTCACATATTTTTTCATATATACTGCTATCAATATTTTTAGGTACATTTCCTGCTAAAATTACAAAATCATTTGTTGACATGTTCTGGACTTTTTTTAGTAATTCCTCAATGTCTTTTTGTTCAATAAATGGACCATTTCCATTTATTGCAGTTTCTTCAATTTTTTGTCCTTTGGTTGTACTTATTTTTACATTTATTCTTGTAATTCCATTTTGTACTTTAATAAATTCTGTTTTTACTCCAAATTTTTCTATTTGTTGTTTTAATTCTTCTCCTGTAAAACCCGCTATAAATCCAAGTGCTGTATTATCAATCTCTAAATTTTTTAATACTATTGATACATTGAGTCCTTTTCCACCAGGTAAGATTTTTTCAGCTTTAGTTCGATTTATTTTACCGGTTTCAAAGTTTTCAGCTTGAACTAGGTAATCTAAAGCAGGATTAAATGTTATTGTGTATATCATTTTTCCCTCCTTCTATTTGTGATTCTATCATAATTATTTTTATTTTACAATATTTTTTTATTTTTATGAAAAATATTTAAAAAATTAATATATTTTTAAATTATTTAAAACAAATCGTAAAGCCTTAATTTTTATATAAATATAGTTTTGCACTTTGGCTTTCCGTAAATTTGTGTGCAATATTCATATAATAGAAAGTCAGCTTGACTTTTTATTATATAAAAAATAACGTAAATCTTAATTTATAAGATATTACGTTATTCTATATTTTTATTATTTTAAATTAGGTAGAATTTTTTTCATTTTTTCTATAAATTCGTTATTGTTTTTGGTTAGAAGCATTTGATTTATAATTTGCTCTGTTACATCTGCAACAGGCATGCTAGACATAGCTCTTCTTAATGCAAATACTGTAGACAATTCATCTTGCGTAAGCAATTTTTCTTCTCTTCGTGTTCCAGATTTGTTTATATCTATTGCTGGGAAAATTCGCTTTTCTGATAATGATCTATCTAAATGTACCTCCATGTTACCTGTTCCTTTAAATTCTTCAAAGATAACTTCGTCCATTCTACTTCCTGTTTCTACTAATGCTGTTGCTAAGATTGTTAAGCTACCTCCGTCTTCAATATTCCTTGCAGCTCCAAAGAATTTCTTTGGCTTATGTAGTGCAGCCGGATCTAAACCTCCAGATAATGTTCATCCAGATGCAGGTATAACTAAGTTATAGGCTCTTGCAAGTCTTGTTATGCTATCTAGCAATATTACAACATCTTTTCCTTGTTCTATTAATCTTTTTGCTCTTTCTAGAACCATCTCTGCTACTTTTACGTGATGCTCAGGTAATTCATCAAATGTTGAGTATATTACATCTCCACTTATTGATCTTCTCATGTCAGTTACTTCTTCAGGTCTTTCATCTATTAGCAAAACTATTAGCGATATTTCAGGATTGTTTGTTGTAATACTGTTTGCTATCTTTTTTAGTAATGTTGTTTTTCCTACTTTTGGTGGAGCTACTATCATTCCTCTTTGACCTTTTCCTATTGGACAGATTAAATCAATCATTCTCATTGCATATTCGTTAGAGCTTGTTTCTAATTTAATTTTTTCCTCAGGATATATTGGAGTTAAATCATCGAATTTTTTTCTTTTATATGCCTTTTCTGGTGCTTCTCCATTTACTTCACCAACAAATATTAGTGCTGGAAATTTTTCTCCTTCTTTTGGAAGTCTTGCTATTCCTTTTATTTTATCTCCATTGTCTAATTTAAATCTTCTTATCTGAACAGGTGAAACATATACATCTTTTACTGTCGAAAGATAATTTTCTCCTCTTAGAAATCCATACCCATCTGGTAAAACTTCTAATACTCCTTCTCCTATAAAATCTGTTTCTGCAGTTAGCTTGTATGCTAAGTCAGAATCGTCTTTAGCTTCATTATCTAATTCATATCTTAAAACAGGTTTACTTTCTGTTTTGGGATTTTCTGAACTAGATTCTTCTTTCTTTGATGTGTCGTTTTCATTATTTTGTAGTAATTCTATAAGCTCATCTTTTTTTAATTTAGTAACATTTTTTACATCTCTTTCTTTTGCCATTTGACGAAGTTCTACCAAAGTGTAATTTGATAAATCCATATAATAATCCTCCATTTTATTTATATCTATATTTAATTTTTTGTGGAATTTTTTAAGATTTTAATTTAAGTGATTTAAAATTCTAATATATTATACATTAACGAATATAAAAATGCAATAAGAACTGGAAATTTTTTCAATATGCCATTTTATTTTGAAAATTTTAAATAAAATCAACTAAAAGAAACGGGTTTTATTAGTAATTGTTTAAAATTACTTTATATCCCCGTTCCTTTTTTATTTTGCTATATCTATATAAACTCTTTCGTTAGGTAAATACATTCCTAATTTTTCTCTTGCAACTTCTTCTATGTATTCTGTTGAACTTGCATTTGCTTGAGTTTGTTTAAGTTCTTCTTTTTCCTCTTCTGCAGTTTGCAATTGCATCGTGTATGTTTCTGTTTCTGATTTATATTGGTTTAATGTTTTTTGTTGAGATATAATAGTTACAATAAAATATATTAAAAATACTGCTATTATTATGTTTTTATAAAATTTTTTCATATGATTATCTCCGCTTATGTTTATTAATTTATATATAGGTATTTATTAAATAACCTTAATTATATATTTCTACATTTTTATCTAAAATCCTTCTTTTTGTTGTATAAATTTTGTCACATTTGGTATTAAAATATTTTATTTTTTGTTACATTTTGTTAATAATTTTCTTGGTATATTAGTGTCCGTATCATTATTGTTTTTTATTTTTTGTTTTTTGTGTTCTTTAATATTTTTTATAATTTTAGGTTTAAAAATTTTCTTTATATTTATTGTTAATATTCTAAATGGTCTTAAAATTAATTTTGATATTATATTTTTTATAAATCCTAAAATTTTACTAAATGGATATAATATGATAGATATAATTTTAAAAATCGTCTTCTTTATTGCAACAATTACTGCTACATTTATTTTTATGAATAATTTACTTATTGTAATTAAATATATAATTATTCCTAAAATAAGTCCAAAGAATATATAAAATCTTAGTTGCCCATTATTAAGCACAAATAATACGAAAACTAGAAATATTCCAGTTATAATTCCAAAAATTAAGTCTTCTATATATGTAATTAAGTCTGGAGTTTTAAATGATTTTCTTAATATTCTAAAAATATCAAAGAATATACCAATTATTACACCACAAACAAAACAAATTGCAAATGAATAGGCCTGGTTTGAAATAATATTTCCCATTGTAGACTCCATTCTGTTTATATTAATAGTTTTTATAATTTTTCGGTCTTTTTACTACTTAAAAATTTTTCCAAGAATTCCTCCACCATCTTTTTTTATTATATCTTTTTCGCTATATCCTAGATTATAAACTTCCCCTTCTATTATTACTTCTGAACTATCTATACTTAATTTGTTAATCCTTAAATCTTCACCTTTTATGGTTAGCAGTCCGCAGTTCAGTTTCTACAATAACAATTTGATCGTCAAAACTTAATACATCTAAAACTCCTGTTATCGTTAGCTTTTCTCTGTTTTCTAATATTAGATTTTGAACAATATTGCTGTTTTGAGGTGCATTTTTTCTATCGTCCATTTAAAAAACCTCCTCTGTTTTTTATCACAATTCTATTATATTCAGGGTTTGTACTTTTAGAACTAAATATTATAATGTTGCAAGATTAAAGTGTATTTTAAAATGACAGATTTTACTGTTTTTAAAATACACTTTCTCTTTTTTTATTCTTAGGTAGCTTTGCTACTTAAAAAATTTAAGCATTATTCTTTATTTTTGATGATTCCATTTTAAATAGCTATCTATGAATCCGTTTAAATCTCCATCCATAACTGCTTGAACATTTCCTACTTCGTAATTTGTTCTATGGTCTTTTACTAATGT
>CALXEU010000045.1 GCA_944387395.1 uncultured Clostridia bacterium
TACTAAGACTGAAAACTCGCAAGATGTAAATAATTTGAGTCAATTAGGAAAATTAAAAAAGGATGAAAAATTAAGGATAACACCTTTAATTGGTAGTAGTAGTATTGAAAATATAAAGAAAGATCAAGAAGTTACTATTATTACTGAATTGGGAGGCTGGACATATATTCAAACAGATTTATCTTCAGGATGGATTAGAACAGATAGTATTTTAAAAAGTACGTCATCTGTAAACGATAAAACAGAGAATGATAATAGCAATGTAAATAATATAGACAATGAGGCAGTAAAAGATAATGAGAAGGAAGAAAGCAAAACAGATAATGAATCAACAAATTTTACTAAAAAAACAATGTATGTGAAAGAAGAAATAATAAACATTAGAAAAGAGGCGAATACTTCTGCAGAGATTGTGATGGTGGTTAGCCAAAATACTGAGTTAGATGTAATTGGTGAATCAGGAGATTGGTATAAGGTAGATACAAGTTCTGGAGAGGCATATGTTTTAAAGGAACTATTATCAGATAAAAAAGTTTCAGTTACCAATAGAGGTAGTGTAGATAGAACAAAGGATAAAAATAATAATGAAGAGGCAGAAGATAGGAATACTTCTACCTCAAATTCATCTAAGGAAGATGATAATTCAGTTACTGGGAATCAAATAGTTTCTTATGCAAAAAAATTTTTAGGTGTTCCATATGTATATGGAGGAGCTTCTCCTTCTGGATTTGATTGTTCGGGTTTTACAATGTATGTTTATGAACATTTCGAAATATCTATGCCACATGGTGCACAATCACAGTCAAAACGTGGAAAGAACATTTCTGCTAATAAAGATTCGAAATCAAGTTTATTGAATAATTTGAAACCTGGTGATTTAGTGTTTTTCTTAGATTACGAAACAATGGATGAAATTGGACATTGTGGCATATATATAGGTGAAGGAAATTTTATCCATGCATCATCCGGTTCGGGATATTGTGTGAAAATAAATAGTTTACTTCCAGGAAAATATTATAATACTAGATACTGTGCTGCAAGGAGAATTGTATAACATTTTATTTATATATGGAAAATATAAGCGAATATTGCAAGGCAAAATTTAGTTAAAAAGCGGTGGTGTACTTTTGTACATCGAGCATTTTTAATCTAAATTTTAACGATGCAAGATAAAGATTAGATTTTTCACAAAACGGGGGCAAATGAAAGGGTGATTTAATATAAAAAGACCAATTTGTGTTGCCTCTTCTTTTTATATAATAGGAATACTAATTGGACTATACTTGAATATAAGTATAGTCTTTTTGTGCATTATATTAGTAATAATTGGAATAATTGTGCATTTATTTTTCAAGGAGAAAAAGTGGATTTTTATGTTGTTATTAATTTTATTTGGAAGTATATATGTTGACATCCTAGACAAAAGCTATGATAGAAAATATGATGCTGTTTTAAATGATGTGGAGATTAAAGCTGTAGTAATAACAGAGCCTGAAGAAAAAGAATATAAATATATATATACAATCAAAGTAAAATCAATAAATTGTGAGAATAAATATAATAATACAAAGCTGATTTTAAATGTAAAGAAAAAAGAAGAAACAAAACAAATTCCAGCATTTGGAGACGAAATACTAATAACTGGAAATATTGAAAGTCCAAAAGGTGCCAGAAATTATAAAGGATTTGATTATAGGCAATATTTGAAATCAAAGGGCATATATGGCACAGTTAATGTAAATAAATTGACTATTACAGGAAAAAATAAAGTAAATTTCACAGAAAAGTTTTTGAATTTAGTGCAAAATAATATGAAGAAAAGTTTAAATAATATACTAAAAGAAGATGAGGCTGCTTTATGTATTGGCATTCTTGTTGGAGTTAGAACCGATATTTCTAAAAAAATTGAGGAAAATTTTAAAACTAGTAATTTGACGCATATGTTAGCAGTTTCTGGTTCACACATTACTTATATAATCAATGGTTTTGCATTACTCCTAAGTAAAACTGGAAAGAGATTTTCAAAAGTTTTTACAATAATAATTTTAATATTTTTTATGGCACTTACTGGATTTACTGCCTCTGTAATAAGAGCTACTTTAATGGGAATATTAATTTTGCTAGGAAGCTTACTTCATAGAAAATCCGATACAATTAATAATTTAGGGATATCTGCTTTTATCATACTACTCTGTAATCCATATACTTTGCTGTATTTAGGATTTCTACTTTCTTATGCTGGAACGATAGGAATAATCTTTTTAGGAAATAAAGTTACAAACAAGATGTATGAGATAATAAATCATATTTCAAAAGGAAAAATAAATTTAGAAGGAAGTGATGAGGTTATACATGATAACTGTTCTTCTCTTGCAGGGGAGATTGAAAAAAGTAAAGTAGAGAGGAAAAAAAATGATGGACAGCTTAACCCAGAAAAACAAAATAATTTCATTAAAATTATTTTCTCTACTATTAAATATTTAGTAGATTCACTTAGTATAACTTT